>JBDTXY010000326.1:0-3821 GCA_040005945.1 Acidobacteriota bacterium | reverse complement strand
AGCAGCGCGGGAGTCTGCGCGGTCGGGACGGCGGTGATCGCGATCTCCACGCCGGCCGCGGCCTCGGCGAGCGTGTCCGCGGTCCGGATGCCGGCGCGGCGGGCGCGCGCGCGAATCTCCGGGTTCCGGTCGAACCCCGCGGCCTCCAGCGCCAGGGCCGCGGATCCGCCGATCAGGCCCAGCCCCACGACGGCGACGCGTCTCACAGGGAAGGGTCGCGCGCCGGCAGGCGCACCGCCGCCTCGGTCTCGTCTCCGGGCACGCGGACCGCCCAGTGGGGTCTCAGCGCGCGCGCGCCGCGCAGGAACGCGTGGCGGATCTCGGTCCGAGGCTTCTCCGTGTTCCAGTGCAGCAGGACGCGGACGCATTGGCCCACTGACTCGGGAACGGGGATTTCCCGTCCGCAGAGGAGCGGGACGTCTTCCCAGCCGGACAGCGCGCGCACGGCCATCGCCGGGAACTCGGCGTCCAAATCCGCGGTCAGGGTAAAGATCGCGCTGGAGAGCTCCTCGGGCTGAAAGCCATTGAGGTCGATGAGGATCTGGAGCAGCTCGAGCGTGCGCTCCGTGATGGCGGCGGCATCGTTGCGCGCGACCGTGGTTGCGCCTCGGATCCCCCGCGTGGCCATCACGAGGGATTATCTCCGAGGAATCTGTTGCAGAATTGCGGACAGGCTCGTGAAACTTCTCATCGTCAACGCGGACGACTTCGGCCGGACGGCCGGCGTCAACGCCGGAACGCTGCAGGCGCATGCCGACGGGGTCGTCACATCCGCCACCGTCATGGTCCTGGAGCCGCACGCCGAGAGCGGGTTTCGAGACGCGGCGCAGCGAGCGCCGAGCCTGTCGCTCGGGCTGCACTTCGTCTTGACCGGCGGAGGCCGGCCGGCGGCCGCCCCGGCGGACCTCCCAACCCTGGCTCCGCGCGGCCTGTTCCGTCGTTCACGCGAAGAGCTTCCGCGGCGGATTCCGCACGAGGAGATCCGCGCCGAGCTCGAGGCCCAGCTCGGGCTCTTTCAGATTCTGGCGCGCAAGCCTCCCACCCACCTGGACTCCCATCATCACGTCGCGCTCCACGGCTCCGTGGCTCCGGTCTTCGCGGAAGTGGCGCGCGAACGCTCCCTGCCCGCGCGGGCGTCCAACCGGCAGGCGCGCAAGATGCTCCGCGCCGCGGGCGTGCGCACGCCCGACGACTTCATCGACCGCTTCTATGCGGACGGCGTGCGCTTCGAGACGCTCCAGGAAATCCTGAGCGGGCTGCGCGAAGGCATCTCGGAGCTGATGTGCCACCCCGGCTTCGCGGACGCGGAGCTCCGGAAGGGCAGCTCCTATGCCCAGGAGCGCGAGCGGGAAATCGCGGTGCTGGGCGACCCGAGGGTCCGGGAGATCGTCCGGGCCCGGAATATCCGGCTCGTGGGCTTCGAGGCCCTCCCGAACGGATAACCTCGTCCCACACCGCCCTCCGGCAACCTGTTAGGATTTTGACCAAAGTCCCGATGGCTGGGAAGAAAGGCTCTACATGAGGGCTCTGATCGCCGATAGCGATCCGGACAGACTTCGGCAGCTCGAAGGCTGGCTGACCAAGTGGGGATACGAGGTCGGGCCCGCGGGCAATGGTGTCGAGGCTTGGAATCGGCTCTCGACGGAGGCCAGTCCGACGCTCGTGATCCTGGCCTGGAAGATGGACGCGATGCACGGCATCGACGTGTGCCGCCGGCTGCGCCTGCAGCCGGGCCTTCCGTCCGCCTACGTGCTGCTGATCGCCGACGACCGCGGCACCGACGACCTCCTCGACGGATTGAACGCCGGCGCCGATGATTTTCTGTTCATGCCGCTGGATGCCGTGGAAGTGCGTGCCCGCGTGCGAACCGGCGCGCGCATCGTCGAGGTCGAGGAGGCCCTGCGGGCGTCCCAGGATGCCTTGCGCATCCAATCCACGCGGGACGCCGTCACGGGGTCCTGGAATCACGCCACGATCCTGGATCTGCTGCAGAAAGAGCGCGAGCGCGCCCGGCGCAAGAGCGGCTCGGTCGGGGTCGTCCTGGCGGACTTGGACGAGTTCCGGAAGGTCAACGAGAACCTCGGACATCCCGTCGGCGACGAGGTGCTGCGCGAGGCTGCGCGGCGCATGAGCTCTTCCGTGCGTCCCTACGACGCCGTCGGCCGATACGGGGGAGAGGAGTTCCTGATCGTGCTGCCGGGATCCGACGGGTTGGGCGCGCTGACGGTGGCCGAGCGGATCCGCGAGGCATTCGCCAAGCGGCCCGTCGACACGTCCGCGGGACCGGTGCCCCTGACGCTGTCCCTGGGCGTCGCGGCGGAGGGAGGCGAGGCGGTCACCGACTCCGCGTCGCTGCTGCAGGCGGCCGACTCCGCGTTGAAGCGCGCTCAGAACACGGGCCGCAACCGGGCCGCCCTGTCCGACAATTCGGGCGTCACCATCGACGCCGTTCCGCCGGAGGAGCCGCAGACGTAGACCTCTTGGCGCGCGGCCTGCCGGGCTCCGCTGGCGCGGTCGTTGACTTTCGGGCCACCTTGGGATTCGCTACGGTCTCAAGGAGTCTCCAAACATGTCGTTGGTTGCGCTTTGGGTGATCATCGCCCTGGGGGCGGGAATCCTCGAGGTCGCGGTGCCGGCGTTCGGGTTCGTTTTCGTGACGCTGGCGGCGCTGTTCGCGGCGGTGATGGCGCTGCTGGGATTCGGCCTGACCACGCAGGTGGTCGTCTTCGCGGCGGCGACGCTGCTGTTGCTGCTCGTGCTGCGCCGCGTGTTCGTACGGCGGATGGGCGCCCGGGGTGTTCCGTCCCGCACGGATACGCTCCAGGGCAAGCTGGCGGAGGTCACCGAAGCCATCGATCCGGTCCGCGGATCCGGGCGAGTGATCGTCGAAGGCCACGACTGGGCCGCGCGGGCGTCCGCTCCCATCGCGACCGGCGGGCGCGTTCGCATCGACGGAGCCGACGGAATCGTGCTCCTCGTGTCTCCCGTACAGAAAGGAAGCTGACATGCCGGCCTCGGCCTCTCCATCGTCATTCGTCCTCGGCGCTCTGGTTCTCTTCGTCTTGATCGTTCTGGCCAAGTCGATCAAGGTCGTCCCGCAGAAACAGGTCAAGCTGATCGAGCGCCTCGGCAAGTTCCACAAGCGGGCGGACGCGGGGCTCAACGTGATCGTCCCGTTCCTGGACTCCGTGCGGGCGACGATCGACCTGCGCGAGCAGATCACGCAGATCGAGCCGCAGCCGGTCATCACGCGGGACAACGTCACGATGAAGGTCGACGCCGTCATCTACTTCGTCATCGCGGACCCGGTGCGGGCGACGTACGAGGTCCAGAACCTGTCGTGGGGCATCGAGCAGCTCGCCCTCTCGGGCCTGCGCAACGTGATCGGCTCGCTCGACCTCGATCACACGCTGACCTCCCGAGACACCATCAACACACAGCTGCGCGCGGCGCTCGATCAGGCCACTCAGCAGTGGGGCGTCAAGATCATGCGCGTCGAGCTCAAGAACATCGACCCGCCGCAGGACATCAAGCTCACGATGGAGAAGCAGATGACCGCCGAGCGGTCGCGCCGCGCCGTCGTGACCACGGCCGAGGGCGAGAAGGCCTCGGCGATTCTCAAGGCCGAGGGCCACAAACAGTCTCAGATCGTCAACTCGGAGGGGGAGAAGGCGTCCCGGATCCTGGAGGCCGAGGGCCAGGCCCAGGCGCGCCTGCGCGTGGCGGAAGCCGAGGCGCAGGCCATCAAGATGATCGCCGAGGCCATCGGCACAGCCGGCAATCCGGCCCAGTACCTGATCGCCCAGCGCTACCTCGAGGCG
>JBDTXY010000325.1:0-3828 GCA_040005945.1 Acidobacteriota bacterium | reverse complement strand
CCTGGGGCTGGCGCTGCGACGGCTGGCGGAGTTGGACTCGGAAAGCGCCTCCGCGCATCTGGAGGCCAGCGCCGCCGCGCTGCGCGAAGCCGTCGCCATCCGCGAACGGCACGGCCTCACGGAAGGGCGCGCGCAGTCGGAGAGGCATCTGGAGATCACGCTTGATCGGCGTTCTGCGACGCCTGCTCGAGGGGCGGACAAACCGCGATAAATTGAGGCGCGGTGACGACGCGGCGGTGGGTCGAGTACGTGGTGGCGATTCTCGCGGGGAACGCGATTTACTTCGCGGTGCTGTTTGCGACGCTGCCCCCGGAGCTGAGGCACGAGCCGCTGCGGATCGACGCGGGGCTCGTGCTGGACTTTCTCTGCTGCGTGCTGGTCTACGCGGCGATCCGGCTTGGAGGCCGCCGCGCCCGGCGTTTGAGCACCGGGCGCGACGCCCGATCGCCTACGGTTTCTCGACGATGTCCGCCTTGAGGGCGGAGACCGCGGCGAGAAGCTCGCTCTTTTCCTTTTCGGGGACCTTGAACTTCTCGAGCGTGTCGACCAAGTGCTTGACGGAGATGTCCCAGTCGGCGCCCGTGATCCCCATGCCCTTGTGCGCCGTCTTCATGTCGCGCCCGACGTAGATGCAGGGGCCGCCGGTCGCCGCGCAGAGCTGGTCGACGAAATTCTGGCGCAGCCTCGCCTTGGAATTGTCCGACAGCCCGACCAAGAAACGCCCCACGACCTTGTCGTTGACCAGGCGCGGGACGAAGTCGTCGGTGACGGCCGCGATCGCGTCGTAGCCCCCGAGGCGTTTGTAGAGCGACGGCGTCCCCGCCGCCTGTGTCTGCGCGAATCCCATCGCGCCGGCCAGCACCCAGACCCCGAGAATTGCCCAGAGCGTTCGCCTTCTCATGGTGCCTCTCTCCTCAATGTGAGCCGCTGAAACTGCCGGCCATTCTCCCTCAGGAGGGGAAGAAAAAAATCAGGATGAGGCCGAAGACAAAACAGTAGATCGCGAACCAGCGGACCCTGCGGGTCGAAACCATCCGAATCAGAAACCCGATCGTGGCGTAGCCGATGACCCCCGCGACGGCGGCGCCCACCAGGTACCGCGCGAAGTCGGCGGTGGCGAAGAAGCCGGCGCCCTGGTGCCGCAGGGCCGAGAGGATCTCGACTCCGGCCGCACCCACGATGGCGGGAATGGCGAGGAGAAACGTGAACTGCGCCGCCCACGGCCCGGTGAATCCCAGCAGCAGGCCGAATCCGATCGTCGACGCGGAGCGGGACAGGCCCGGGAGAACCGCGAACCCCTGGACCGCGCCGATGATGAACGCGTCGAGATAGCTCATCGTCTCCCGGTCCTTGCGGCCGTCGCGCCTCAGATACGACATCGCCAGGTACAGGCCGCTGACGATCTCCATCGCGCCGACGAAGCGGGGATTCGTCTTCGTCTGCTCGACGTAGTGCTTCATCAGAAGACCCACGATTCCCGTGGGGATGGTCGCGACCATTAGCAGCATCGCCAGGCGCCAGGCCTTTCGCCGCTCCACGGGCTCCCGCGAGACGAGGCCCACGACCTCTTCGCGCAGCAGGCGCCGGTAGTAGATGAAGATCGCGGTGAGAGTGCCGACGTGCACCATGACGTCGAAGAGGAGCCCGACCTGGCCGAAGCGCGGCATCAGCATCTCGGCCGCGGAGAGGTGCCCGTCCGAAGAGACCGGGATGAACTCGGTCAAGCCCTGGACGACGCCCAGGACGATCGCGTCCAGCCAGGTCACGGAATCACACCACCACCGGCACGATGACGGGCCGCAGGGACAGCGCGCGGCGGCACGCGCGTTTGGCGGCGATCGCGATCTCCGCGCGCAGCCACTCCAAGTCCGCGTGCTCTTCGGGTGTCGCCCGGGCCAGCACCGCGCGCGCCGCGCGCGCGACTTCCTGCGACAACTCGGCCTCCGGGGCCGCCACGCCCCGCGACACGACGTCGACCTCGCCGCCGCGGACCAGGATCACCACCACGCCTTCCTCGGCGAGCTGCCGCCGGTCGCGCACGACCTCGGGATCCACGGTCTCGGGCCGATCGTCCAGGTACACGATGCCGCATGGGACCGCGCGCGGCTCCACCCGCGCGACCGCATCCGAGAGCACGAGCCGGTCTCCGTTGTCCAGAAGGTGCACGCGCTCCGGGGGCACGCCGGCATCGACGGCGATCTCCGCGGCCGCGGCCAGCATCCGGCGATCGCCGTGGACCGGAACGACGGCGCGAGGTTTGACCAGGCGCAGCCATTCCGCGATCTCCTCGCGGTGCGCGTGGCCCGAGACGTGGATCGGAGGCTCGCTCTCGCGCACGACGCGCGCGCCGCGGCGCACCAGGTGGTCGGTCATCCGGTTGACCGAGCGTTCGTGTCCGGGAATCGTGCGCGCGGAAAGGATCACCGTGTCCCCTTGCGCAAGCTCCAGGTCGGCGTGCTCTCCCAGCGACAACCGGTAGAGCGCCGAGAACGGCTCGCCCTGGCTGCCGGAGGTCAGGCACAGCAGCCGGTGCGGAGCGACCGCGCGCAGGTCCGAGCTCCCCTGCCGCACCCCCACGGGAAGCCGAAGGCGGCCCAACCGCTCCGCGATCTCGGCGACCGAGCGCATGCTGCGCCCCAGGATCGCGATGCGCCGCCCGGCCCGAAGCGCCGCTTCCACTCCCTGCGAGACGCGCGCCACGTGGCTGGAGAACGTCGTCAGGATGATCCGGCCCCGCGCTCCCGCGAACGCCGCGGCCAGACCCTGGCCCGCCACGCGCTCCGAAAGGGAATGGCCGGGCCGCTCCGCGTTGGTCGAGTCCACGAGCGCGACGTCGACCCCCGCGCCGACCGCCGCCGCGATTCCCTCGCGGTCGGTGGTCTCGCCGTCGGGGGGATCGTCGTCCAGCTTGAAGTCGCCGGAATGGAAGATCCGCTTGCCCCCTGCCTCGATGAGCATCGCCGTCGAGTCCGGCACCGAATGCGAAACGCGGAAGAAGGTCACCGTGAACGCGCCCGCGCGGACGGGCACGCGCACCTGCGTCTCGACCAGCCGCTCCGCCGAGACTTGCGCCTCTTCCAGCCGCCGGCGCGCCAGCGCGAGCGTGAACGGAAACCCGTAGACGGGCGCATCGCACCATTCGCGAAGAAACGACAGCGCCCCGATGTGATCTTCATGCCCGTGCGTCAAGAACACGCCGTCGAGGCGCTCCTTTCGCAGGATCGAGAGATCCGGCGCGATGCGGTCGATGCCGGGAAAGGTCTCGTCCGGAAACGAGACGCCGACGTCCACGAGGATGCTCGACTCCCCGCATCGCAGCCAGAGCACGTTTCGGCCGAACTCGCCCACGCCCCCCAGAGGGACGATCTCGAGCGGCGCGTTCACGGGGCGCGCCATCCCCGCGCGAGCGCGAGGAAGTCCTCGAGCGAGAGCTCCTCGGCGCGCACGCGCGGCGTCTTACCCAGCTCTTCGAGCGCCTTCTCCCACGCCTCGCGCGGACCCGCGGAGAGCAGCGCGTTGGGCAGCGTCTTGCGCCGCGCATTGAATCCGAGCGAGGCCAGGCACAGGGCTCGCCGCACGAGCTCGGCCGGCTCGCGCGGTGCGCGCGGTGTGAGCTCCAGCACGCTGGAGGTGACCTTGGGTCGTGGCCGAAACGCGCCGGGAGGCAGATCGAAGAGGATCCGCCCGGTGGCGCGGGCGCCCGCGCGCAGCGACAGATAGCCATAGCCGTCGTCGCCCGGACGCGCGATGAAACGCCGCGCGACCTCCTTTTGGACCGTGGCCACGATCCGGCGGATCGCCTCGGGATCCTCCAGCGCGGCCGAGAGG
>JBDTXY010000324.1:0-3854 GCA_040005945.1 Acidobacteriota bacterium | reverse complement strand
GGGTCGATCAGAATCAGCTTGACCTGATCCGGAGACGCTTTGTAAAGGATCGACGTGATCAGCGCGTTGATGGCGACGCTCTTGCCGGAGCCGGTCGTCCCCGCGATCAACAGATGCGGCATGGCCCTCAGGTCGTCCACGACCGGCTCGCCGTGAATGTCCTTGCCCAGGGCCAGCGTCAGCAGGGAAGGAGACCGTTGGAAGCGATCCGACTCGACCACGTCGCGGATGCCGATGATCTCCCCACCGCCGGGGTTGGGGACCTCGATGCCCACGCTGGCACGGCCGGGCAGCCGCTCCACGCGGATCGATACGGCCGACAGCGCCAATGCCAGGTCCTCGGAGAGGCTCATCACCTGGTTGACCTTGATGCCGGCGGCGGGACGAAACTCGTACGTCGTGACGACGGGCCCGGGGTGGTATTCCACAATCTCGCCCTCGACCCCGAACTCGGCGCACTTTGCGGCGATGAGCCGGCCCGTCTCGGCCAGCGCCTTCCGGTCGACGACGCCCTCCTGCACGCGCTTCTCGAGCAGGGAGACCGAGGGCATGGTGTAGCCGGCGACCGTCATCGGCAGGCTCTGCTGCGGCTCCCGCTTCTTGCGCGTGGGCGCCAAGACCAGCGTCGGCCGCGGGGGCGCCGAGGTCTTCCGGATCGAGAACTTCCCGGGTCCCGGAACTTCGCGCACGATCGGGGGCGCGTCCTCTTCCGCAAATGGGATCGCGTCCAGGGAGATGTCATGGCCGCGAGCCTTCTCCAGGTGCTTGGACACGACCGTCCGGCGCAGGCGTTCCTTGGTCCGGCGGTCGCGGTGTCTGGCCCAACCCACCGTCACGCGTCCCAGCAGACCCGCGAACCGGACGCGCAGGCGCAGGAACACGTCTCCGAGGGATACCTGGGTGGCCAGGGGCACCGCCAACAGGACGAGAGTCAACGACAGCAACACGGCCCCGGTCGTGCCCAGCCGCGAGCGAAACGCATCGGAGAGCGCGCGCCCGATGATGCCGCCGGTCTCGGTGTCCTCCCCGTACAGATGGCGGCGCCCGAGGGAGAGCGAAATCAGCATCGGCAGGGAGAAAACGAGCAGGACGATTCCGGCCGCCTTGGAGCCCGGATGGGGCAGGGCCCGTCCCCAGAATCGTCTCCAGCCCAGGGCCAGGAGCAGGCCCGCGAGCCCCCAGGCGGCGATCCCGAATAGAGCGTAGAGCGCCGAGGCCAGGGATGCTCCGAAACCGCCGATCCAGTTCGTGGGGCTGGCCGCGTCCCCGCCGGCGGTCCAGGAGAAGACGTTGGGATCCTGGGGATTGTAGGAAAGCAGCGACAGGACGGCCATCACGCCGGCGAGCAACAGCAGGACGCCGATTGCCTCGCTCGCGAGACGGCTCTTCCAGAAGGATTCTTCGCTCAATCCACTTTCATTATCGGTCCTAAACGGGCAAAGGGCCAGAGTTCCGCAACCCCGACGTTCGTGGCAGAATCGCTTCGGATGCCTGGTGCCCATGACCGAGACCAAGAAGAAGATCCTGTTTCTCTGTACCGGTAACGCCGCCCGCAGCCAGATGGCCGAGGCCCTCGCCCGGATCGACTATGGCGACATCCTGGATCCGGTCTCCGCCGGATCACGCCCGGCCGGCTTCGTCCATTCCCTGGCGATCCGCGCGATCGAGGAGCTCGGGGTCTCGATGGACCGGGCGTACTCCAAGGCTGCCGACGAGTTCGTGGGCGAGCCCATGGACCTCGTCGTGACCGTGTGCGATTCGGCGGCCGCGGATTGCCCGACGTGGCCGCGCGCCAAACACCTGGTGCACTGGTCGATCGAAGACCCGAGCTTCGGTCCGGGCAGCGAGGACGTGCGGTTCGCCGCGTTTCGCGCCACGCGGGACGAGCTGCGCAAGCGAATCGACGGCCTGATGGAGGCGCTGCGCCGCTCCCATCCCAAGCGCTCCGATCGGGACATCCTGCAACGGGGCGAGCGGCTGCTTTCCGACGTCCTCAAGCCGCACGGATTCAAGTTCGACGGGATCAAGGAGAAGACGTCCGCAGGTCGACCCATCGCGGTGGGCACCTACAGCCGCCGAGGGCGGACCCTCGAGCTCCAGGTGCGCTCGGGGGTCCTGGTCCCCGCCTATCTGGCGCGGGAGCGCCGGATGCTCCATCCCGAGTACATGGAGGGGCTGGGCGTGGCGCACGAGATGAGGTTTCCGGGCCTTTCCAAGGACACCCTCGACGCGTTTCGTCGGCTGCGTTCGGACCTGATCCGATTCGGCCGCGGATTCCTGAGCGGAAAGGGCCTCAAGGAATTCGAGCGCATCGCCAGGCACGGGACGCCGGCCTCGCGGACCGCCTCACGCTGAGCGCTCCCGGGGCAATCTCCGGGCGAGGATCACGAGCGCGAGAATCGCCCCGAGAGCGGCCCAGCATCCGGCGCGGAAGGAAGCGGGAACGTAGAGGAACTCGACGCGGTGCACGCCCGGGGGAAGGCTCAGCCGCATCGCTTCGCCCGCGTCGCCCAGAACCGGAACCCGCCGGCCGTCGATTCGCGCCGTCCAGCCCGGAAACATCGGATTGGCCAGGGTCAGAACGCTGGCCACGTTGGCCTCGACCCGGAGGCTCCACAGCCGCGGAAGCGATTGGTCGATGTCGACGCGCCCTTCCCCGGAGAGCCTGGCCCGCGGCCGCACGCGCCGATTGCGAAGAATCCGGCCGTCGGGTCCCGAATAGACCTGCTCCAGATCGAGGCCTTTCTTCGCGTTGAGCTCTTCGGCGCCGAACGCGAACTGAGGGTGCAGCAGTAGGTACTTCACGTTCCAATCGTCCAGGGCCGCCCCTCCGGCCACCAGGTCCCAGGGCTCCAACACCTCGAGCTGCGTGGGGGCTCTGCTGACGCGGCCGATCGCCTCCAGCTGATATCGCCAGCGGCGGGGTGAGAGCGCGTCGTAGCCGCGCACGTCGTCGAGCCCGTAGAGCGACGCGCTGTCGGGGGGAAGAAACGTGTGGAGCGGGAGGACCCGAAAGATCGAGCGATCCGCGCGCAGCGTGTCCAGAAGCGGCGTCGTCTTCTCCAGATCGCTGGGACGCGCGGATCCATGGACACCCTGGGCGGCGAGCAGGAGCTCGCCCGAAACCAGTAACACGGCCACGATTTCCACGATGCGCGCGAGCGTCCGTCCCGCTCGGGCTCGCGTGTTCTGGACCAGCGCATCCAGCGCACCGGAAGCGAGATAAGCCAGCGGCAGCGGCAGGAACAGAAGCGCGCGCGTCCAGTAGACCGGGGTGTGATGCGCCAACGCCAGCGACAGAGGGTTCCGATACGTCACCACGGCGATGATCGCCGCGATCGCAGCCCAGAACGGGACCCGGCGATCGCGACGCCATCGGAGGAGACCCGCCGCGGCGAGCGCCAGGACCGTGAGGGAGACGGTCGAGGCCGCCTCGATCAGGTTGGTGTCCGGCAGTCGCGGGAACAAGAACCTCTGAAGATCGCGCAGCGGCAGGACGAAGGGGCGCCGATCCATGCCCAGGCGCGCCTGGCTCGCCACGAAGTACTCGACGAAGGGAATCAGCAACGGCGCGGCCAGTGCGACGCCGATCAGCGCGCCGGCTACGGGAGTCACGGCCGCGCGCGCGCTCGGCGCCGCCCGGATCAGAACGGCCGCTCCCAGCAGTGCGGCCATGACTTGCGTCTCCGGGTGGCCGCCGCTCATGACCAGGTAGGTCGAAACGACCAGGCCGATCAGATCCGGGGCGGTGGGACCGCGGGAGAGGCGCCGCGTGAAGAGCAGCACGACCGGAACGGCCGCGGCCGTCAGTGTCTGGGGGTGCTCCAGCCATGCGATGAATGGTCCCGAAAGCG
>JBDTXY010000323.1:0-3856 GCA_040005945.1 Acidobacteriota bacterium | reverse complement strand
TCAAGAGCCTGAAGAGTCGCATCCGCAACGAATTCGAGATCTCCGCGGCCGAAGTCGGCGGCCAGGATCTTCTGCAGCGCGCCCAGCTGGGCGTGGCGGCGGTCGGACCCGATCAGCAGCCCCTCGACGCGCTCCTCCAGCACGTGCTGCGGTTCGTGGAGGAGAATCTGGACGGCGAGCTCCTCGAGTATCGCAATGAGTTCATCCATGTGTGAGTCCGCGAGCGGCAAACCGTGCCCGTGAAGAAGGACAACCGCCGCAGCCAACGCGTCGCCGACCTCGTGCGCGCGGAGCTCTCGCTCCTGGTCTTGACCGAGGCGCACGATCCGGACCTGCGCCCGGTGACGATTACGGACGTCGAGATGCCGCCGGACCTGAGATCTGCGCGCGTCTACTTCTCCTGCCTGGGTGGAGAGCCCGAACGCGAGAAGGCCGGCGAGGCCCTGCGCCGCGCCGCCGGATATCTTCGCCGCGAGGTCGGGCAGCGATGCAAGCTCCGGTACGCGCCGGAGCTGACGTTCCATGCGGATCTCTCCCTCGAGCGCGGCGCGCGCATCGAGGAGCTCCTCCACGAGGTCCTGCCGGCGCCGGATTCGCCTTCGCCCGATGAGGATGGCTCGTGAGGTCGGACCCTCTGCGCCGAGGCTATCTCTTCCTGTTGGACAAGCCCGAGGGGCTGACCTCGCACGACGTCGTCGAACGCGTGCGCAAGGCCACGGGTCTGGCGCGCATCGGCCACAGCGGCACTCTGGATCCCATGGCGACCGGGCTGCTGCTGCTGTGCGCGGGAGGCGCCGCGCGGCTCCAGGGATTCTTCACCCGCATGGACAAGTCCTACGAAGGCGTGATCCGGTTGGGACGCGCCACCGCGACGTACGACCGCGAGGGGGAGCCGCTGTGCGCGGATCGCGACTTCTCCCAGGTCACGGCCGCCGCGGTCGAAGACGCGGCGCCCGCCTTCCGCGGAGAGTTTCTCCAGTCTCCCCCTCCCTACTCGGCCAAGAAAGTCGGCGGCCGGAAGTTCTACGAGATGGCGCGCCGGGGAGAGAGCGTCCCGTCCGTCCCGAAGAAGGTCCGGGTGGCCTCCCTCCAGTTCGGAATCCTCTCCGAGGGCCGGCTCCCGTTTTCGGTCTCGTGCTCCTCGGGCACCTACATCCGCTCCATCGCCAGCGAACTCGGCGAGAAGCTCCTGTGCGGAGCGCATCTGGAGACGCTGCGCCGCACCCGGATCGGGGAGTTTCAGGTCTCCGACGCCGCGACGCTGGATCGTTTCGAGGCCTTCTCGCCGGCGCAGCGTCTCGAGGCGCCGCACGCGATGCCGCTGGCGCGGGTCCCCTTCCCGTTTCCCCGGCTGCAGCTGGCCTCGCTGGAGGCCTGGAAAATTCGCCGCGGCCAGGCAGTTCCGGCGCGGGGCGTGGACGCCGCCGAGGGCGAGTGGATCACGCTGCTGGGCCCCTCCAACGACATGCTGGCGCTGGGCCAGGTCAGCCCGATCGGCGATCGGGGAGTCAGCCTGATCCGGCCGAGGATCGTGCTGTCGGACTAGGCGCCAACCTGTGGTAGGCTCGCGGTTTATAGAAAAAGAGTGAGAATTCGCGTCTTTGGGAGGCTGAGTGAACGTTACCGAGTTTGAGTCCGGCAAATCCGACATCGTCAAGCAATACCGGACGCACGATACCGATACGGGGTCGCCCGAGGTCCAGGTCGCGCTGTTGACGTCGCGGATCGCCTACCTGACCGAGCATTTCCAGACCAACGCCAAGGACCACCATTCGCGGCGCGGGCTGTTGCAAATGGTCGGACGGAGGCGCCGCCTCCTGGAGTACCTCCGCAGCGAGGACGCCGACCGCTACCGCACGCTGATCGAGCGCCTGGGCCTCCGCAAGTAACTCGTCCGGCGTCGCAGCCGGGCCGCCGCGGCCAACCCGCGCGGCATCCACCGCAGGCGCGATTCGCCTTTCCGGGTGACCGTTCTCGACGCCCCACAACAGAAGGATGCAGACCATGATCGACCAGATCTCCGTTCCCGTCGGCTCCAAGTCCATGGAAATCCAGATCGGCAAGCTTGCCAAGCAGGCGGACGGCGCCGCGGTCGTGCGCTTCGGCGACTCGGTCGTGTTGGCGACCGCCGTCTTCAACAAGGAGCCCAAGGAGAACGCCGAGTTCTTCCCGCTCACCGTCGACTACCGCGAGCCCACGTACGCCGCGGGCCGCATCCCCGGCGGCTGGTTCAAGCGCGAGGGCCGGCCCACCGAGAAGGAGATCCTAACCTCGCGTTTGATCGACCGGCCCATGAGGCCGCTCTTTCCCAAGGGGTTCAACCACGAGACCCAGATCGTGGCCTTCGTGCTCTCGGCCGACGGACAGAACGACGCCGACATCCTGGCGATCAACGGCGCCTCCGCGGCGCTGACCTGCTCGGCCATCCCCTTCTATTCGCCGGTCGGCGCGGTCCGCGTGGGACGGCTCGACGGCAACTTCGTGCTCAACCCGACCAACGCCGAACGGGACAAGGCGGAGCTCGACCTGATCGTCTGCGGCACCGATGACGCCGTAGTCATGGTCGAGGGCGGCGCCCGCGAGGTCTCGGAACAGACGCTCATCGACGCGATCCTCTTCGGGCACGAGGCGGTGCGGCGGATCGTGGCCGCGCAAGTCGAGCTCCAGCGGCGCGGCGGTTTCCAGAAACCGTCGTGGCAGGCGCCCGAGGCGTACCCCCCGAGCCTCTTCGACGAGGTCCGCCGCGCCTGGGAGGCGCCGATGATGGCCGCGATGACGATGCCGAACAAGATCGCCTCCTATGCGGAGATCAAGGCGGTCAAGAAGGCGGCCGCGTCGCTCGTCCCGGAGACCGAGCCCGAGAAGCGCAAGCAGGTGGCCAAGGCCGCCGACGATCTCGTGAAGGTCTTGACGCGCGAGACGATCCTCGCCGGCAAGCGCCTGGACGGGCGCGATTTCAGACAGATCCGCCCCATCACGTCCGAGGTCGGCATCCTGCCGCGCACGCACGGCTCGGCGCTCTTCACGCGCGGCGAGACCCAGGCGCTCGTGACGGCGACGCTGGGGACCTCCGATGATGCGCAGATCATCGAAGAGTACGAGGGCGAGAGCGAGCACACGTTCCTGCTGCACTACAACTTCCCGCCCTTCTCCGTGGGCGAGACAAAATTCATGCGCGGCCCCTCGCGCCGCGACATCGGCCACGGAAACCTGGCGCGCCGTTCCCTCTCTCCGATGCTCCCCTCCGAGGACGCCTTCCCGTACACCGTGCGCGTCGTTTCGGACATCCTGGAATCCAACGGCTCCTCGTCCATGGCGACGGTCTGCGGCGGCACGCTGGCCCTCATGGACGCGGGGGTGCCGATCAAAGCGCCGGTCGCCGGCGTGGCGATGGGCCTGGTCTCCGACGGAGACCGATTCGCGATCCTGACCGACATCGCGGGGCAGGAGGATCACTACGGCGACATGGACTTCAAGGTTGCCGGCTCCCGCGAAGGGATCACCGCCCTGCAGATGGACATCAAGATCAAGGGCCTCCGCCGCGACATTCTGGAGCAGGCGCTGGCCCAGGCCCGCGAGGGCCGCCTCCAGATCCTGGAGAAGATGGCCTCCGCGCTGCAGGCGCCGCGGCCCAACATCTCTCGCTACGCCCCGCGGATCTTCACGATCCAGATCCCCAAGGACCGCATCCGCGACGTCATCGGCTCCGGCGGCAAGACGATCCGCTCGATCATCGAGGAGACCGGGTGCAAGATCGACGTCGAAGACTCGGGTAAGGTCTCTATCGCCTCCTCCGACGAGGCGGCGGCGATGAAGGCGATCTCCATCATCGAGGGTCTCACTCAGGAGCCCGAGA
>JBDTXY010000322.1:0-3857 GCA_040005945.1 Acidobacteriota bacterium | reverse complement strand
GATCGTGCCGTCGCGATTCCAGGTGCCGCCCGCGCCCCGCTCCGCGTTGCAGATCGTCAGGGTCGGCCCTCCGTCGGGGCTCACCCGCTTCAATTTCTCTTCGGTGAAGAAACCGACGAAGCGGCCGTCCGGCGACCAGAAGGGGAAGGAGGCGTTTTCGCCCCCGGGCACAGGTTGGGAAGAGGAGCCATCGAGACGTCGGATCCACAGGGCCGGTAGTCCGCCTTTTTTCGCGACGGTGAAGGCGAGTCGCGTTCCATCCGGCGAGACCGCGAGCTCGCCCAGGGTCATCGTTGTCTCGGGCAGAGGGAGCAAGGCACGAACAGCCGGCAAGAGATGGGCAGATCGGCGCAGGTAGGCCACCCCGAACGCCGCCGCGATGAGTGTCGCGATCGCAAAGCCGGTCCACGCGAGGCGCTCGCGGCTCCTGCGCCGTGCGATCACGGGCGCGGGTACGCCCGTCTGAGAACCTTCGCCGATCCATTTCAACTCCCCCGCGACGTCGTGGGCACTCTGCCAGCGGTCCTCCGGGTTCTTGGCCAGACACGTCTTCACCAGACGATCCAGAGCCGGCGGGCTCATCTTCTGAGTTGCCGAGATCGGCGCGGGATCCGACGTCAGGATTGCCGACATCAGCGAGGCCTGGCTCGATCCGGAAAATGCCTTGCGTCCCGTAGCCATCTCGTAGAGCGTCGCCCCTAACGCGAAGATGTCGGTCCGGGAGTCGGCCTCCTTTCCCTCGAGCTGCTCGGGAGCCATGTAGGGAACCGTGCCGACAAGGGTCCCTTCCCGCGTTACGTTCCTGGCGGTGGTCGGAGCCGAAGTCAGGCTGTCCGCCGGCCGCGCCGGACCCAGAGTCTTGGCGAGACCGAAATCGAGAAGCTTCACGCCCGACTTCGTCAGCATCACGTTGCCGGGCTTCAGATCGCGGTGCGCGATCCCACGCCGATGGGCCGCGTCCAGGGCCTCCGCGATCGCAACGCCGTGGCGAAGCGTCTGATCCAGGGGCAACGGACCCCTCGCCAGCCGGTCCTCGAGGGTATCGCCCTCCAAGTACTCCATGACCAGGTACTCGGTCTCGCCCTCCCGTCCCACGTCGTACAGAGCGCAGATGTGGGGGTGGGAGAGCTGCGAGACCGTCTTGGCCTCGCGCTCGAAGCGCTGCCGGGCCTCGGGCGAGGCCGTCAAATCCGAGGGGAGCACCTTCACAGCCACGGTTCGCTCGAGCCGCGTGTCCCGGGCCTTGTAGACCTCTCCCATTCCGCCCGCGCCGATCGGCGCCACGATCTCGTAGGGGCCCAGGCGCGATCCCGCGGCGAGCGTCATGGCTTCTTGAGCGTCTCGCGCCAGTTCTGGACGAACACGAGCGGACTGGGCGCATCTTCGCCCGAGCGCAGGAGCGCCAGGAAGCGGCCGTCGGGAGAGACGTCGTAGCGCGTGATCTGGTCGAACCCGGGGTCGTTCATCGCCAGAAACGGCAGCGCAAAGAGAGCCTGGCTCTGGCCGAAGGTGGGATCGGCTCCCCGCCGGCCGACCGGAACGGCCATCACCTGCCCCGAATGGACGTAGAACAGCTCCTTTCCGTCTCTGCTCCATCGCGGCTGGGATCCTCCGTCGGCCGAGACACGGAAGCGCCGCGCGGGATCCGGAAAGGACGCGGCGTAGACCTCCTTGCGCCCGGTTTCGTCGGAGACATACGCGACCCAGCCGCCATCGGGAGAGAAGTCGCCGTTGCTCTCGTCGTCGGGTGTGGCGATGTACGTCCTGGGCTGCGGGTCTCCCGTTAGCGCAACCACCTTTAGGTCTCCCCGGGTTCCCGGGTTGAACTCGCGGTACAGAAGGTAGCGTCCGTCCGGGGAGATGTCGTTGGCCGTCTTGGTCGACGCCGACTCCAGAAACGGTTTCTTTTCCTTCCCGCCCTGCGGCGACATCTCCCAGAGGTCCCAAGGGCCCTTGGAGTAAGCCGAGAAGAAGATGCGCCGTCCGTCGGAGGAAATCACGGGTGCGACCTGAGCCTGGGCATCGCGCGTGAGCCGCATGCCCCGACCCACGGTGGTGTCGAAAAACCAGAGATCCGGGGGCAGCGGGTCCTCGATTCGCGACACCACGACCGACTTGCCGTCGGCGGAAGCCGCCATATAGACGTAGGGGTCCGTCGGCCCGACGGTCGCGAGCTCCTTTCCGGATCGATCCAGCCAAACCAGGCGCGTGGCGCTGGCGCCCACGCGCGGTGAGTAGACGAGCAAGTCCTCCGAAGCCGAAAAGATGGAGCCTCCGGTCGCCGCGAAGCCCTGGATGTCGGAAACCAGGACGGCGGGCTCCCCCCGCATCGCCAGCGACTGGGGATCGCAGGCCACCGCCATGAGGTTGTTCGCGCGCCGGAACAGGAGATATCCGGGCGGCACATAGGCGGCGCTCGTGTGCTCGGACAGAATCAGACGCCTTCCTTCGCCGTCGAGGGAGCCCTCGTAGACCGCATGCGGTCCCGCGGCAGGCGCGTTGGGATCGGGGCTCTTCTTTCGGATCTCGTAGAGGAACCGCCGGCCGCCCGGCAGAAAATGCGGCCATCGGTGTGCGATCTCGTCGGATGCCAGGCGCGTCGCGGCCACGGGGGTTCCCCCGCTCGCGGACACGCGCATCACCGGAGACAGGTTTCCGCCCGAATAGAGAATCGTGCCGTCCTCGCCCCAGCTTCCTCCTCGCGGCTCCACGACGTCGCCGAGCTCTCGGGGTGGCGGCGCCGCGGGAGATGCCTCGACCACCTTCAGTCTTCCCCTCGCGAAAAAACCGATGAAGCGGCTGTCGGGCGACCAAAAGGGAAAGAGCGCGCCCTCGACGCCCGGAATGGGGTACGGCTCCAGGGCGTCGAGGTCGCGAACCCACAGGCGCGACGAGCCGTCCGGGTCGCGCGTGCCGAAGGCGAGGCGCCTCCCGTTGGGTGACAACGCCACTCCCGCGTTGTTGGCGCCGTAGACGTGAAAGGTGGTGTTGGGCGGCGGGACCAGGTACGACAGCGTCGGGCGCGGCCGCGATTTCTCGGGCTGCCCGAGGGTCAGAACGCCGGCGGCGATCGCGAGGCTGGCCGCCGCGATGATCCACGGGACGATCGCGGCGCGTCGCCGGCGCGCGGGCCCGAGCGCCTGCGGTCTGACCGCGGATCCGTCGTCGCGGAGAAACTGGAGCTGGATCGCCACGTCTCGCGTCGTCTGCCACCGCTCCTCCGGATCCTTCGCGACGCAAGTCTTGACGACCCGGTCCAGCGCGGGAGGGGCCAGCGCCACGAGGCTCGATATCGGCGCCGGATCCTCCTTCATGATCGAGGAGATCAGAGACGCCTGGCTCGTTCCCGAGAACGCCTTCCTTCCGGTGGCCATCTCGTAGAGCACGCAGCCCAGCGCGAAGATGTCCGTTCGGGCGTCGGAGTCCTTGCCTTCGAGCTGCTCCGGCGACATGTACTGGACCGTGCCCAGGATCGAGCCCTGCTGGGTCAGATTCGGGATCTCCGTTGGGAGGTCGGTGAGGCCGTTGATAGCCAGGGGATCGTGCTTCGCGGCCGTTTGTTCCCGTTCGGCCGCGGCGAGCGGCCGCTGAAAAGCCTTGGCCAGCCCGAAATCCAGAAGCTTCACGCCCGACTTGGTCAGCATCACGTTGCCGGGCTTCAAATCCCGATGGACGATCCCGCGCCGGTGCGCCGTGTCCAGGGCATCCGCGATTTCGACGCCGTACCGCATCGTCTGATCCAATGGCAGCGGGCCCTTCGCGAGACGCTCCGACAGCGTCTCGCCCTCCAGCAGCTCCATGACCAGGTACTCGGTCTCGCCCTCGCTCCCCACGTCGTAGAGCGCGCAGATATGGGG
>JBDTXY010000321.1:0-3862 GCA_040005945.1 Acidobacteriota bacterium | reverse complement strand
CTTATGCCCGCCGCCGGAACACAATCCGAACCGGACTCGCCTCCGAGCTGTTGCCTCCTAACTACCTGGCTCAGCTTCGCCGGTGCGCCGGAGGAAACAACTTCCGAAACACAGCGGGCGAGACGGCGCTGTAGATCGTGCTGTGCTTCTCGTCAGGCCAGGCTTCGAAATACCACGTCAGACCCTTCTTCGGCGCCGCCTCGAGAGCTGCCGTCAAGTCTCTTGCGGATGCCTCGAGTCCGTCATCCCCGGCCGTGGCGAGGTACACCGTCACGGCGGGCCTCGGCCGCGCTTTCAACCGCTCGGCCGCGCCGCGGACCAGCGCGCCGGCGTTCCACCAGAGGCTCGGGCTCAGGGCGATGTAGGTGTCGAAGAGCGCGGGCTGCTCCAGAAACGTCTCCAGGACGAAGAGCCCGGCAAGGGACTCCCCGACGATGGCCGTCTCT
Source organism: Acidobacteriota bacterium (assembly GCA_040005945.1). Taxonomy (GTDB): domain Bacteria; phylum Acidobacteriota; class Thermoanaerobaculia; order UBA5066; family Gp7-AA6; genus DAHUXD01. The sequence continues at coordinate 3,416 of JBDTXY010000321.1, read as the reverse complement.
CCGTTTCCGCGGAAGCGCTCCACGACGACGGGCCTCAGCTCGTCGCGGATGAAGCCGCGGAATCGGGCGGAGCCGCCCACCCGCGGCGCGATCTTCCTGTCCGACTCGACTTCGGTCGGTCCCGTCATGTCGCGGCGACGCTCGGTGTTCTCGATGCCGACCACGATCATCGGCCGCATCTCGCCCGCGCGGATCGCCGTATCGACGTCGCGCGCGACGTGCGGAAAGTCCTCCTCCAGGCCGCCATCGGGCATGTACAGGACCGGATAGCGGAGCCGCGGGGTGCGGTCGTACCCGGGTGGCAGGTACACGTGGATGCGCCGTGTCTCTTCCAGCACCTTGGAGTCGATCGTCAGCGTCTGGTGGGGCGGGACCGGGGGCTGCGGATGGGCGCCCTCGGCGATTGCGCTGCGCGAAGCGGGTGCGAAGATCGCGACAGCGGCCAGAACACGCAGCCAGCCCGCCGGGTGAAGCCCCGGGATCGAGGCGCCTCCGCCGGTTCCGGTCAGCATCAGCGCGCGACCCACCGGGGCATCTTATGGCTTCCGCGGAGAATCTTCCGTTCTTCAGATCCTGGAGCCGGCGGATCCATCGCGATGGAGGACTCCGACCTTTGACCAGAGCGGCGGCTGGAGGGCGGCTCGGAAGCGTCCCTCGATGAAAGGGGCTAGGTCTCTGCACTGGATCGTGGGGACCGAGGCTGGAAGAGATCCCAAAGGTTTCCGTAGAGGTCCTGGAAAACAGCCACCGTTCCGTAGGACTCTTCCTTGGGCTCGCGAACGAACGTGACGCCCCTGGCCTTGTACGTCTGATAGTCGCGCTCGAAGTTGTCCGTGTAGAGAAACAGGAACACGCGGCCACCGGTTTGATTGCCGATGCGTTGAGCCTGTTCGTCGCTCGACGCGCGTGCCAGGACAAGACGTGATTCCGTCGAGCCGGGCGGGGCGACTACGACCCAGCGCTTGGCTTGCTCCGGGACCTCCCTGTCCTCGACGAGCGTGAAGCCGAGGGTTCCCACGTAGAAGGCGAGCGCTTCGTCGTACTCGCGCACGACGAGCGACACGAGCCCGAGGGATTGCTTCATCCGAGCGCGGGGCCGGCGACGCCGGACGTCCCGAAGCCCCGGCGGATCCACCGCGGCGCGATGTCAGGCAAGCCGAGCCCGATCATGTGCCGCCGATTCGCACGGCGTCCCTCGAGCGACCCGGCCACCGCGATCACCGGGAGGATGGCTCCCCCTTGGCCGACAGACGATCGTATGCTCGAAGCAGGCGCAACAGTCGTGCCCTTTCCAGAACGAGCCGCTTGCTGAGACCCCAGGGGCTTCGACCCCTCTGGTACTTAAAGTCAATCCAGGCCGTGCGAGGGCTCGAATGCCGAAAGGTCTCCCAGAGCATTGGAAGATATTCACCTTCCGGCCCGAGCCCGACGATTCGCTTGATACTGATCTTCTCGGGATCGCCCCGCCGAAAGCGGTACGTGATGCGCAGAGAGTTGCGGTTGCACTGGCACCGGCGAAGCAAGAGACGCTGATCCCAGCCGCTCGGCACCAACTCGTCCCAGATGAAGGCCGCGATGCTGCGAGAATGACAGACCGCCAGCCACGCGGGCCTTTCACCGCACGAGACGCACTGCCACCAATATTTAGCCATTCTGCCGCGCTAACCGGCCTTCAGGTCCCGGAGGTCAGCGGGGACCACGCCCGCGGAAACGCCGGGTTGGGCGGCTTTCCGGGACATTCTGTTCTTCATCACGCGCGTTCCATTTTTCCGCTCAGCCGTCTGAGGAACAAGGTCTGTCCGACCGCCAGTCGACCGATGCGAGTGACCGTGCCGTAGATTCCCGCGTTGTTCTGGTTCGCACGAACGACCGCCTTCATCACTTCCGGCGCAGAACTTGCCGTGTCGGGGTCGAGGTTCACCATCGAGCAGCGAAGGTCCCGCATCGTGACGGTGACGGCGGGGGCGTCGTCCCCCTCGCCGAATGAGAGCACACCGCCCAACCACTCGTCCTCCTGGAACGGAACCGATCGCAGCAAACGAACCGCGACATTCGGGCGAAACCGTCGAATGTCCAGGCTCCGACCTGCGAGTCGTCCGATCTCGCGCACGGTGTCGAAGGCGATCACGGAAATGGTCGCTTCGTCGAAGATGCCGTGCTTCAGCTGCATCATCTCCACGGGGGCCCCGTACCGACGTCCGACCTCAGCCGCCAGGTTCTCCCCGAAGATCGGCATCTCTTCGCCATCCGGTGTGCGAACATGGGTGGGAAGGTCTCCCTGAACGCCGTCTTCACGGCGGAACGGCGCGAACAGGACCAGGTCGGGAAGCCTGCTTGCCGCCAGCCACGGGAAGCCGCTGCGGTCGTCCATCCGCCGGAATGCCAGGCGTCTGTCGCCATCGAGGCCGTGCCAGCCCAAGTTGGCGACCTCGAGTCGTTCGCCGCCCATGGACTTCACGGGATACCGGGAGATCGCCTCCACATGTCCGATTTCTATGAGCATGCTCGATCCGCGTCCCCCAACGTCCCAAGCTCAGCGGCGCCCGCGCGCCGACTGCGTCCGCGGCATCCTACCGATGTCGGCTCGAGCGACTGGTCAGGGTCATCGCAACGCTTCGCGACGTTTGTCCCCCGGTTCTAAGTTCCGATTGGAACCTCTTGCCCAATCCACAACCGATTCCCGTCCGGGTCGTCGATCCGGAATTCGGTCACGCGATAGAAGTTCATCTCCAAGTCTGGCACGACCAGACCGTTTTCGCGTACTTGCTTGTGAAACGCAGAAATGTCATCCGGATAGAGGTAGAGAACAGAAATGCGAGGACTGCCGGGGTGAACGTTTATTGATTCATCCACCATCAGACGGCACTCGCCAGAGCAGAGCATCGCCCAACGCCAACTATCGTTTCTCTTCTCGGTGCTGAAGCCGAGCTTCTGATAGAAATCGACGCTCGCGGGCATGCTCCTCACGGGCAGCATCGGGATGAGCCTGTTCATCTTCATCGAGGGCAACCTCTCTCTGGCACGATATCAAGCCCGGAGAGGCCGCCCCGCATCGGGACCCGGCTTCGGGCTGGCGAGGCCGTACACCAGATACCGCCCGTTCGCCTCGGCGAACTCGCTCTCGAGGCGAGCCCCGAGTCGCTCAGCCAGGCGAATGGAACGCACGTTCTCGCCGCGAATGACACAGCGGATGAGCTCCGCGTGCATCGTCGAGAACCCGTACTCGACGGCCGCGCGCGCCCCCTCGAGAGCGTAGCCGCGACCCCAGACGCTCTGCTCCAGCGCCCAGCCGAGTTCGAGACCACGGCCACCCTCCGGATTCAGAAATCCCATGTGACCGATGACGCGCGTCGACTCCCGCTCCACGACCGCCCACATCCCATAGCCGCGCAGCTGCCAGTGGCCTACGTAGCGCG
>JBDTXY010000320.1:0-3883 GCA_040005945.1 Acidobacteriota bacterium | reverse complement strand
AAGGAGGGTGGAGGTTCGCGATGCGGGAGCCCGCAGGGGTCGCGTAGCAACGCGACCCCCGAGGAGCGACGTGTTCTCCCGCAACGCGAGTCGTTTCGCTCGCCCGGACTCGCGAAACTTGGTCGCGTTGCGAGCTGTTGAACCATTTCGGTGACCGAGCCGTCCTCCTCGATATCGCCAGAGCACCGGTCGTTCGAGGCGCTGACTCTCTCGATGCGGGAGCCGGAGCGGAGCGAAGGGATCAGTCCCGCGGTCGAGCCCGCACCCGGGCGAGCCGCGGGACGGTGCCGAAGGCAGATCCAGCAGCGCAGCGGAGGCGACGTGTTATCGCGCTTCGAACAAGAGCCGCACCGTGTTTTCCTCGTTGCGGGAGCCGCCGAGGTTCGCGCCGATGGAGGGCTTGACCCATGCGGGGATCGTCGCGGTGATCCCGCCGCCGAGCTTGCGCGAGCGGGTGATCTTCGCGGTCAGCTCCACGGTGCGAATGCGCTGCGGAAGGCCCGCGTCCGACGCAGCACTGGCCAGGTCGCGGGCCGCGTTCATCGCGTCCTCGATGAACTCCCGCACGCCGGGCACCAGCGGCTTGGCGGCGATCGCCTTGCGCGATTCCGGCGGAACCTCCAGCGTGAACTCCTGGAGGAAGGCGGTTTCGGTTCCGAGGGAGGCTTCCGCCTCGAGCAACAGGATCTCGACTTTGCCGCCGCCCTTGATCTCGCGGCCGACCGCGAGCTTGAACTCGATCCGCTTGAGCGTGAGGCCGGCCTCGGCCATGGCGGCGTTGCGGCCGGCGGCGACGTCGGCGATCGACGCCACGAGGTCCGCCGGCGTGATCGGCTCCGGCGTTGCCGCGGAGGCGCTCCCCGGCGCGGGCGCCGACGCGCAGCGCGCGAGGGTGAGGAGGGCCAGCATCCCCGCCAGCGAAGTGTCGATCCTTTTCATGAGGCTCCTTTCGCGGCGATCCACACGCGCCGCAGCCTGCGCACGCCGTCGTGCTCCCGCACGACCGCGTGAGACTTGCGTTCCCGAGCCAGGCGCCGGGTATCCGAGGCGTCCTCGGTCTCGGCGGCGATCCGGCCTCGCCGCGCGAGGAAGCGCACAAAGGCCCGCGCGTCGTCCGCTTCGCGATCCCCGGCCGCGTGCACGCGCGACGCGCGGAGAAATCCCCGGGGCGTGAACGCGAACGCGAACGCATCCGAGATCTCGACCGTGGCTCCGTCCGCCGGTCCGTAGTCCGGGCCGTGCAGCACCAGATCGCGCGTGCGGCGTCCGCGCAGGATGCGCGACGGCTCCGAAGCGGCCTCTCGCCGCGCCGCCAGCGTGAGCACCTCGCCGCCGGAGTCCTCGGGCAGTCGAGCCTGAATCGCGCGGAGCAGCGCCGGAGGCATCGGCGATCCCTCCTCGGGCGCCGGTACGCTCGGGTCCTCGTCCGGGCGCAGGTCCTCGGAGACGTCGGGGCTGGCCAGCAGCCCGCGCCGGAAGAGATCCTGCGCGAGGCGCGGCGCGAACTCCATCCCGGCGTCGCGCGCCTCGCGAACGATCTGGCGCGCGACGCGGCCGAAGAAATCCGCGCCCGAGGCCGCCGTCTGCGCCGCGCCGACGGCCAGGCGCGCCAAGGTCCGCGCCGCTCCGCTCAGAGCCTCCACCCGATTCGGGTTGTGCGCCTCGCGAAAGACGGTGATCATGACCTGCCAGCAGGCTCCGGTCATCACCCGGCAGAAGGAGTGCGGCTCGGCCGAGAGATCCCGGGCCGGAGCGGTGTCCGGAAGGGTCTTCGGATCGGCGTAACGAAAAGTGTTGACGGCGTCGCGCAGCGATCCGGGCAGCGCGGCATCCGCGCCGTAGTTGTCGCGCACCGCTTGCCCGAGTTCCTCGGCCAGCCGGGAGACCAGATTCGAGCGCTGCGGCTGGCCGGCCGTCTCGGCGTCGACCTCGGCAACCAGCGCCGGCAGGGCCAGGGCCACGGAGATGGCGGCCAGGTCGCCGAAGGCCTCGTGGAAGGCCGCGACTTCGAAGTGCGGCGCGTCCCAGAAATCGGGCCGCAGCGCGTCCAGGATCGCGTGGCCCTGCTCGTGCGTGACGACGTCCGGGCTGTCGCCGGACTGGACCACCGCGCCCGTCTTCGCATCGACGTCGCGAAAAAATCGCAGCGCCTTGCGGTCGTAGTAGGCGTTCAAGTCCTGGCCCGCAACCGGCACCGCGGTCAAGACCGGGCCCGGGATCCACTGGCCGGAGCCCGGCAGCCGATCGGCCCAGAGCCGCTTCCCGCGCTCCAGCGCGGAGGAGACCTGCCAGTAGAGAAACTCCGGCGTATCCGGCGGGTAGGCGCCGGCCTGGGGAGCCCGTCCCTGCACGTGGAAGGCCCACGGGCCCTTCTCCGTCGCCAGGGGAGGGTCGGCCGAGACGAGCTCCTCGCCGCGCCCCGCCGGGTCGTTCAGGAAGACACGGATGCGCGCCCGCTCGGCCTCGTCCATCGTGGGGAGCACGTCGGGATCGAGTCTAGCAACCCGCCCGCGAGAGATGCGTTATCTTTTTGTCATGCGGAAATTCCGATCTCCGATCCTTCTCGTCGCGCTCTTCGTGGCGGCATGGGGCGCCGCGGCGCAGGAGCGCAAGGCGGCCTGGCCGCTCTCCCTGGCCGACGGCCTGCCCAAGGAGCTGCCGGGCTATGCCCCGGCGCCGACCGACCCGCTGCCCAACACCGACGAAAACGACATGGGCGTGTTCACCGAGGTCTCGCGCTTTTTCCAGAGGATCGAAAGCCCGACCGTGGCCCGCCAGTTCCGGCTGGTGGTTCAGGACTACGCCAAGGAGAAAAACCTGGAGTCGGAGATTCGCAAGGCCGTGGCGGAGGCCGCGAAGGCGCCGAGCGTGGAGGCCAAGGAAGTGAAGATCGCGGGCCTGACGGCGTTCGCCGTGACCGACCGCTCGGGAGGGAATCCCACCACGCTGGTCACCGTCCTGGCGCTTCCGTCCCGGCTCGTATTGGCGCAAGGGGCCAACGTGGATCGCGACGCGGCGTTGAAGCTGCTCAACGCCGTTGACTTCGCGCGCGTCGCGGCGGCGAAGTGAGCGCGGCGGCACGAGGCGAGTCCGCCGTCCGGGTCCGCCCCGCCCGCCGCGAGGACGGCCCGCGGATGACCGCGCTCGATCGCGAGCTCGCGCGCTTCGAGCGGATCTCGCCTCCCGATGACACCGAGGCGCAGCGCCTGTTGTCCTGGATTTTCGAGGAGCGCCGGCTCGAGGCGTTCGTCGCCGAATACCGCGGCCGCGTCGAGGGCGTGGCGATCTTCTGGGAGGGGCTGGGCTCGTCGTTCCGCGCGCGGACGTTCCTCTATCTGGAGGACCTGATCGTCGCCGAGTCCGCGCGCGGGGCGGGGGTCGGAGAGTCGCTGATGGCCGCGCTGGCCCGCGAGGGCGTGAAGCGCGGCGCGATGCGCCTGGATTGGGCGGTCCTGGACTGGAACGAGGGAGCGCAGCGCTTCTACCGCCGGCTGGGCGGGCGTCCCCAGACCGAGTGGCTGCGATACACCCTGGAAGAGGACGCGATGCGCGCGCTCGCGGGAGCCGCGCTCGGGGCTAGTTGAGCCCGAACGTGCTGACGAGCAGCGCGGCCGCCTGAGCGCGGGTCGTGGGCGCGCCCGGACAGAAGTTGCCGCCGCCGCATCCCGAGGTGATGCCCTCGGCGAACAGCTCCTCGATCCAGGCGGCGGCGAAGGCGTCGAGGCCGCCATCCAATGTCTTGAAGACGCCGGTCTGTCCGCCCGAGTAGACGATCGAGGAATCCGAGGGCGCGACGTGTCGAAGAGCATCTGTTCTTGCACCCCGGCATCCGCGGGATTCCAGCTCGCAGCGGCATCGGTCGATTTATACACGGCGGCCGTTG
>JBDTXY010000319.1:0-3913 GCA_040005945.1 Acidobacteriota bacterium | reverse complement strand
CACGTGGGTCGGATCCGGGCTTCCGGCGCCGCTCTTCCCCGAAGCGACGCGCCCGATCTCATCCATGGGCGCATCGGACATCTGGTCCCGCTACGTCCGCTACATCGGGGCCGGCGCCGTGGCGGTCGCCGGCATCCTCACCGTCGCGAAGAACCTTCCGACGATGACGGGCGCCTTCGCCGGCGTGATCCGGGGCCTGAGGCGGAAGGACCGCGACGCGGACGGTCCGGTGCCGTCCACGGACCGCGATCTGCCCGGCGGGTTCGTCGTCGGCGCGATCGTGCTCGTGATCGCGGTGGCCGCCCTCGTTCCGAGCGTCTTCGCGGGCGGAATGAATCCTCTGCAGCGAGCCGTCTGCGCTGCGGGAGTGGGCGTGTTCGGAATCCTCTTCGTGACGGTCGCCTCGCGGATCGTGGGAATCGTCGGAGTCTCGTCGCAGCCGACGTCGGGGATCACCCTCGTGACCTTGCTCGGCGTCGCCTCGATCTTCGCGGCCGCGGGGTGGACGGACCCCGGCGCCCGCGCGGCGGTCCTGACGGTGGGAACGATCGTCGCGATCGCGGCGTCGAAGGCCGGCGACATCTCGCAGGACCTGAAGACCGGCTACCTGGTCGGCGCGACGCTCGCGCGGCAGCAGCTCGGCCAGCTCGTCGGCGCCGCGGTGGCGTGCTGGGCGGTCGCCGGCACGATCCTGCTGCTCGGCCACGCCTACACGTTCGGGTCGAAGGAGATCCCGGCGCCGCAGGCGACGCTGATGAAGACGATTATCGAAGGCGTGCTCGCCGGGCAGCTTCCCTGGGGCCTGGTGCTCACGGGCGGCGGGCTCGCGATCTCGGCGATGCTCTGCGGCGCCTCGGGGCTCGCGTTTGCGATCGGCGTCTACCTGCCGCTCGCGTCGATGGCGCCGATCTACGTGGGCGGGTGCGTGCGCGGATGGGTCGAGAAGCGGCGGGCCGCGAGCGGCCTCGCGCCGCCCGAGGGAGACCCCGGAATCCTCGCCGCATCCGGGCTCGTGGCCGGGGAGGGACTCGCGGGCGTGCTGGTAGCCGGTCTCGTCGCGGCGGGCGTGGCTCCGCGCGCGATGGTGCCCCGCGTCTCCGGACCACTCGGAACCGCCCTCACCGCCGCGGCGCTGGTCGCGGTGTGCGCGTTCCTGGCGGACGCGGCCCGCCGCCGCCGCCCGGCCGTTGTGAGCGCCGCCCGCTGAATTCGTTGCCTCGTCCGGCTCCCGGCGGATCTCAGTCCGCGGCGTCCTCGTCGTCCTCGTCGGCCTCGGGCTTCTTCGGCGGACGCGGTTCCTCGGGCTCCCGCACCCTCATGAGCTGGGCGAGCCCGGCGGAGCGCATCCGCTCGTTGAACTGCGGGATCTCCGTGGCGTAGAGATCCTCGAAGCTCCGGCGTGCCTCGGCGAGGCCCGCGGAGAGGAGATCGTAGACCTGGAGCTGCGACTGCGTCGGCGCGAAGTCGGAGTTGCCCGACACGTCGCCGCCTCCCGTGTTCGACTCCGCCTGCAGCCAGACGAGCTTCAGGTACAGCCCGAGCGGGCCGCGGAACGACTTCAGGTCGGCCTCGGCGAGCGTCGGCTGCATCAGCTTGTCCTGGAGCGTGCGGATGTGCCGCTCGAGCTCGTCGGCGGAGGAGATTGCGGCTCGGTCGGCGCGCGAGGCGGCCGCCATCTTGCGGAAGTCCTCGAGCTGTTTGCGGGTCCACTCGATCTCGTTCAGCATCCGCGCCGCCGCGTCGATGTCGCGGGCCAGCGAGAGAGACAGCTTCGTCGACGCGGCGACGTCCGCATCGCTCGCTCCGGAGTTCGGGTCCTTCCGGACGACGAGTTTCTGCACGGACTCCTTTCCGCCGACGACGAGCTTCACCGTGTACGTCCCGGGCGCGGCGAGCGGACCCCGGCGCGGGGCATCGACCCCGTAGTAGTAGATGTTTCTGCGGTCCTTGCCGCGGAAGCGCTTCTCCTCCCAGATGTGACGGTTTCCCGACGGCGTGGTGCGCAGGCGGACCTCCGCGGTCGGCTCGTACCGGAGGTCCCACCAGACCCGGTTGATGCCCATCTTGTTGCTCGGGAAGATTCCGCGGACGCGCTGGCCGGCGGCGTCGTCGATCGTGATCTCGATCGGCGGCTTCTTCTTCATCTCGCCCGCCTCGGGCTCCTCGCCCTCCGATTTCTCCGGCGGCGGTGCTTCCGCCTCCGTCATGCCCTCGATCCGCGCGCCGGGCTGGGCGGCCGCGCCCGGCGGCGGGGCGCTCGCCTTTTCCGCGCCCGCGACCGGGCTCTTCAGCCAGTACTGGATCGACGCGCCGTACGGCGGGTTCTGGCCGCGTGAGGTCCCCGCCGGAGCGAGCGCAGGGGACGAGACGGCGCGGAACCGGTAGGCCGGGCGCGGCTCGAAGAGATGGACGTCCTCCCCGCGAGCGGCGTCCGTGAGCTGTTCGAGCGCGGTCAGGTCGTCCAGGATCCAGAAGCCCCGGCCGTAGGTGCCGACCACGAGGTCGTGGAAGTGCTCCTGCACGGTCAGCCAGTAGACGGGAGCGTGGGGCAGCTTGGCCTGCAGCGGATGCCAGTGCCCGCCGTCGTCGAAGGACACGTAGAGGGCGTTCTCCGTGCCGGCGTAGAGCATGCCGCGCCGGAAGGGATCCTCGCGGACGACGTGCACGTAGGAGAGCGGCGACTTCGGGATGTCCGACGCGATGGCCTTCCACGTGCGGCCGTAGTCCGTGGTCTTGAAGATCCAGGGGTCGCGGTTGTCGACCTGGTGGAGGTCGAGGCTGACGTAGCAGGTTCCCGCGTCGAAGCGGGACGGCTCGACGCTGTCCACCGTCCCCTTGCGCGGGAGGCCGGCTGCGGCCGGCGTGACGTTCGACCAGTGCTGGCCGCCGTCGCGGGTCATCTGCACGACGCCGTCGTTCGTCCCCGCCCAGATCAATCCCTTCTCGAGGGGCGATTCCGCAATCGAGAAGACGACGCCCGCGTACTCGACGGAGAGGTTGTCGACCGTCAGGCCGCCCGAGTCCCCCATCATCGACGGGTCGTTGGTCGTCAGGTCCGGGCTGATGGTGCGCCACGTCTGGCCGCCGTCGGACGTCGCGTGCACGTACTGGCTGCCGGCGTAGACGGTGTTGTGGTCGTGCGGCGAGATCGCGATCGGAAAGGTCCAGTTCATGCGGAGCTTGACCTGCCCCGCGTTGGCGCCCATCGTCCGCTCGGGCCAGATGCTCACCGTGCGCGCCATCCCGGTCTTCGCGTCGAACCGCTCGAGAACGCCCGCGTAGCAGCCGCCCCAGACGATGTCCGGATCGACGGGATCGGGCGTGGTCCACCCGGTCTCGCAGCCCGCCGTCGTCGTCCAGAGACCGGGGTGAATGCCGAACGCGCCCGGCACCTGGCTCGGCCCGCGCATCGAGCCGTCGTCCTGCATCTGGCCGTAGACGCGGTAGGGGATCCGGTTGTCCGTGGCGACGTGGTAGATCTGCCCGACGGGCAGGCGCACGGCGCTCCACTGCTTGCCGCGCGTCGTCGTGATCATGACGCCCAGGTCGTTGCCGATCATGATGCGGGACGGCATCTTCGGGTCGGCCCACATGTCGTGGTTGTCGCCGCCCCAGCGGATCTGGTCGGTCGTCTCGCCCCCGTCGTAGGTCACGCCCATCATGTTGGACGGGAAGTAGACCTCGTTGGCGTTGTCCGGCATCACGAGCATCCGCGTGTAGTAGTGAGGCCGCTCGTTCAAGAGGCGGCTGTGGTTGACGAGCTTCCATGCGTCGCCGCCGTCGTCCGAGCGCCACAGGGAGCCCCGCGCGCCCGTCTCGATCAGGGCGTACACCCGCTGGGAGTCGGACGGCGCGATCGACACGGCGATCTTGCCGAGCGGGGGTTCGGGGAGACCGTGGCCGGTGAGCCGCT
>JBDTXY010000318.1:0-3914 GCA_040005945.1 Acidobacteriota bacterium | reverse complement strand
CCGGGCGAGCGAAACGACTCGCGTTGCGGGAGCCGGAGCGGAGCGAAGGGATCAGTCCCGCGGTCGAGGCCCTTTGGCCGAGCCGCGGGACGGTGCCGGAGGCAGATCCCGCAGCGCAGCGGAGGCGACGGGGCCGTTGCTCAAGAGGCGGCTGCGGGGACCCTCGAAGAGGATCGTGGCTCCCGGGAGCGTCAAGTCTCGGCCGCCGAGCACTATTACGCGGCCGGGCGATTCCCAGCTCTTCCGGAAGTCCTCGGCCGAAAGGAAGACTTCGGGCGCATCGCCGCGTTGATAGCCGAAGAGCAAGTCGGAGCCGGGCCCACCGAGGACCTGAGTCGGCTGGCCGACGTAGAACGTAATCCCGCACGCTTCTTCGTAGTCTCCCGCCACGACTAGGCGGGCCCCGGGCGCCCAATTCCGGACCACGATCGCGGCGGCAGCCCGCTGCGATCGGTCCTCGGTGACGACACCCTCCGCGCGATCCGCGATGCCGAGGATGGGCACGATGCCGACGATCCACAACCCGAAGGCGAGACGGCGGCGGCCCAGGCGCAGCGCGACGATGGTCGCGGCCCCCAGCAGCAGGAGCACGATCGGAAAGGGCTGCGCGAGGCGCAGCAGCTCCTTCCCGAAAACCATGGCCGCTCCGGCGTGCTCCGCAAAATACTCCCGGTAGTAGCCGTCCATGCTGGAGACCACACTCGCCAGAGCGGTCAGGCCATTCTTTTCCGAGAAGAAAACCAGCGGAGTGGCCACGAGACCGATCGCCGCCACGATCAGGCTCGGCGCCAACATCGCCACGGACCGCCGCCCGCGGATCATGAATCGCCGCCAGGCGGAGCCGAGGATCACCGCGACGGCCGGAAACGCCGGCAACGCGTAGTACTCCATGCGCGAGCCCGTCAGCGTGAAGAACCCAACGATCACGGCCGCCCAGATCCAGAGCAGGGACAGCCTGTGGCTCCAACGCCTGCCGCGCCGGGGAAAGGCGGCCGGAAGAAAGAGAATCCACGGGAACATCCAGAGCAGCGTCGACGTCCAGAACGCGGGGATGGAGAGAGGGGTGAAGTTCACCGGAAACCGGCGGCCCAGAAACCGCGCGAAATGCTCGTGGCCCAGGTACATGGGGATGAACTCCGGATCGCGCCAGGCCAGGACGACGTGCCAGGGGAGGAGAACGGCGGCGATGATTCCGACGCCCAGGCGCGGGCGCAGCCGCCGAAAAAAGTGGCGGCCACCGACGAACAGTCCGTACAGCGCGGCCGCCGCGAACGGAAAAAGCAGGCCGATCAGGCCCTTGGTCAGCCCCGCGAGCGAGGCGCCCAGGTAGAACATGGCGGGGCCGCTCGCGGACGCCGGCCGCCGCACGATCCTCGCCAGCCCCAGCAGCGCGATGCCGGAGCAGAAGACCAGAAGGGTATCGGTGAAGAGGAACCGGCCGAAGAGGAACGGCCCGAGCGAGGTCGCGTAGATCAGCGCGGCCAACGGGGCGGTCCCGGTCCCGAGCAATTCCAGCGCCAGGAGAAACGTCAGCACGACCGTCCCGATGTACGCCAGGGCGCTCGGCAGGCGCGAAGCGAACTCGGTGAACCCGAAGAGGCGGTACGCGTTGCCGACACACCAAAACGTCAGCGGCGGCTTCTCGTAGAAACGGACGTGGTTGAGGCGGGGCTGGATCCAGTCGCCGCTCTCCAGCATCTCCCGCGCGACCATGGCGTACCGCGCCTCCGCCGGGCTCATCAGCGGCCGCGCGCCCAGGTCCGAAAAGGCGAGGACCGCGGACAGCAGCGCGCACCCGGCCAGGGCAACGCACAAAGCCGGGCGATACCGGGAGGCCCTGGGCCGGACGGGCGTTAAGAAATCGCCGGAGACTTGCGAACGGATATTGCACCTCGCCGCGTTCGGGAATCCCAACCCACGCATCGGGCCCGGTCTGTGGACCGTTACGATAGCAGGAGTCCGGACTGCTCCGGCGGCGGCGAGGCGCGAGCGTGGCCGCGCGTCGGGGTCCTACGCTTTCACCCTCTCGAGCGACTTGATCTGGATCCCCTTGACTCCTCCGCGCACCACGGGCGTGCCGGTCAACCGGATGGGAACGTCGGCCAGATCCTTCACCTGATCCTGGACCGAGAAGGGCTTTTCGCCGAAGAGCACGTAGAGTGTGCCGTCCTCGGCCAGGAATCCGGCCGGGACCCCGCGCGTGATGCACGCGTTGGCGCACGCCGTGTGCTTGGCATCGTGGATGCCGTGCGTGACGTAGCAATGCATGTCGACGACCGTGCCCGCGAGCGTAACGTCGGCGCCCTTCTCCTCCGATTGGAGATAACGGCTTCCGCCGATGAGAGCGGCAACGACCAACAGGGCGATCAAGGCGGGGATGAGCTTCTTCTTCATGGCAAGACTCCTTTCGTGATCGGCACCTTACGGAGGCGCGGGCGTCCGCGCATGTGCCGGAGGTCATGCCGCGTGGAGAAGATGCGCCGACCATGACTTTCGGCAGGGGCCGGCGCGAGGGGCCTCCCCCTATACTGGGCCACCCCGATGCTCTACCGCGATGGCTACCGGCGCCTCCTTCATCGAGGCGGAATCGCGATCTGGGCTGCCGTGGGCCTGCCGGTTCTGGTCTTTCAGTTCCTGTCGCCCGCCGGGCCGAACACCCCTGGCGTGGCGGCCTGGATCGCCTCCCTCCTGCTCTTTGGCGCCGCCTTCGCGATGGCTACGTCGCGGCGCCGCGAATCCGACCGGGCCGGAGCGCTGTGGCTCCTCACCGGCCAGACGGCGGCGGTGCTCGCGCTGGTCGCCCTGCCTCCGTGCTTCGGCCTGGAAGGGGCATTGCTGGTCTTGATCGCGCTGCAGCTGGGCGGCCTCCTGCGGCGCGCGCCGGCCCTGGCCTGGATCGCCGCGCAGAGCGCGGGTCTGCTCGGGATCATGTGGCTGCACTGGGGCTGGCACTGGGGCGTCGTTCTGGCGTTCGCCTACGTCCCCTTCCAGCTGATCGCGGACGCGGCGACGCGCCTGCTCGCCGAGGAGACCGCGGCCCGCGAGCGGCTCGCCGCGGCCAACGCCGAGCTCGAGGCCACCCGGGAGCTGCTTGCGCAGAGCGTGCGCATCGCGGAGCGCGGCCGCATCGCTCGCGACTTGCACGACCTGCTGGGGCACCACCTGACCGCGCTTTCCCTGAACCTCGAGATCGCCAGCCATCGGACCGAGGGCGAGGCCCATGCCCGCGTCGAAACGGCACAGTCCGTGACCAAGCTGCTGCTGGGCGACGTCCGCGCGGTCGTCGGCGCGCTCCGGCAGGACGAAGGACATCTGGATCTGCCGGCCGCGCTCCGCAAGCTCGCGGAAGGGATTCCCCGGCCGGCGATTCACATCGGCGTGACGCCGGGGCTCACGCTCGAAGACCCCGCCATGGGCGAGGTCGTGCTGCGCTGCGCGCAGGAAATCGTGACGAACGCCGTCCGCCATGCCGGGGCGGAGAACCTCTGGCTGGACGTCGAGCGCCGTGACGGAGACATCGAGATTCGCGCGCGCGACGATGGGCGCGGCACGGCGCAGGTGCATTCGGGACACGGGCTCTCGGGCATGCGCGAGCGCTTCGAGCAGCGGGGAGGAGCGTTAACCTTCGACAGCGCTCCTGGCCGGGGCTTTCGCGTCCTCGCCATCCTTCCGATCTCGCAGAGCGCGCCCTCGTGATCCGCGTCTTTCTCGTCGAAGACCAGACGCTGGTTCGCGAGGGGATCCGCAGCCTGCTCGCCTTGGACGGCGCGATGACCATCGTGGGGGAGGCCGCTGACGGAGACGAGGCGATCGCGGCGATTCCCTCCAGTGGCGCCGACGTCGTTCTTCTCGACATGCGCCTGCCCCGGCGCAGCGGCATCGAGGTCTTGCAACACCTTTCCCGCGAGGGATCC
>JBDTXY010000317.1:0-3926 GCA_040005945.1 Acidobacteriota bacterium | reverse complement strand
TCCGGAGGCGCCGCGGGGCAGCACGGTTTCTTCTACCACTTCCTCGACATGGAGAGCGGCGCGCGCTTCAAGGACGTGGAGCTCTCGACGATCGACACGACGATCCTTCTCGCCGGCGCCCTCGTCTGCCAGTCCTGGTTCGACCGGGACGATCCCGGGGAGGCGGAGATCCGTGCCCTGGCGGACGGGCTCTATCTCGCCGCCGACTGGAACTGGGCGCAGAAGAAGGCGCCGCTCGTCTCCATGGGATGGACGCCCGAGGGAGGCATGAGCGACTGGCACTGGCGCGGTTACAACGAGGCCATGATCCTGTACGTGCTCGCGCTCGGGTCGCCGACGCACGCGGTCGCGCCGGCGGCGTGGGAGGAGTACACCCGCACTTACGAATGGAAGCGGTTCGGCGGACAGGAGTACCTTGCCTTCGCGCCGCTCTTCGGTCACCAGTACTCGCACGTCTGGATCGACTTTCGCGGTATTCGCGACGCATACATGCGCGGAAAAGGAATCGACTACTTCGAGAACTCGCGCCGCGCGACGTACGCGCAACGGCAGTACGCGATCGAGAATCCCGGCGGCTGGCGCGACTACGGAAGCGACATCTGGGGGTTCTCCGCCTGCGACGGGCCCGTCGACGGCGACTATGTCGTCGAAGGCCGGCAGCGGCACTTCTACACGTATGCCGCCCGGGGCGTCGCCGCGAAGGAAGTGCGCGACGACGGGACGATCGCGCCGACCGCGGCCGCGAGCTCTCTGCCTTTCGCGCCGGAGATCGTGATGCCGGTAATTTTCGCGATGAAGAGCCGCGGCGAGCCGCTCTTTTCCCGCTACGGTTTCCTCGACGCCTTCAATCCCACGTTCCGGCTGGAGATCCCCGTCCACCATGGCAGGGTCGTGCCCGGCGCCGGCTGGTTCGACACCGACTACCTCGGCATCGACCAGGGTCCGATCCTGGCGATGATCGAGAACGCGCGGACCGATCTCGTCTGGAAAACGCTCCGGAAGAATCCCCACGTGGTCGCGGGGCTGCGGCGCGCGGGTTTCACGGGCGGATGGCTCGATACCGCCGGGCGGTGACCGCCGCGGCGGCGGCGCTCTGCGTCTGCTCCGCCGCCTTCTGGGCCTGCCGCTCGGAGAGCTCGCGCGGCGAGCCGCTGCGGATGTGGGCGTTCGGACGCGAAGGCGAGGTCGTCGCCCAGCTCATGCCCGAGTTCACGCGTCGCAATCCGGGCGTTCGGGTCGAGGTCCAGCAGATCCCCTTTACAGCCGCGCACGAAAAGTTGCTCACCGCGTTCGTCGGAAACTCGCTGCCCGATCTGGCGCCGATCGGAAACACCTGGGTCCCCGAGTTTCGGGCGATCGGTGCGCTCGAGGCGCTCGATGCGCGAGCCGCGGCCCCTCCGTTGCTGGCGGGCGCCGATGACTTCCCCGGGGTTTGGGAGACGAACGTCCTCGATGGAACTCTTTACGGCGTCCCGTGGTACGTCGACACGCGCTTGCTTTTCTACCGCAAGGACCTCCTCGCCGACGCGGGATTCCCGGCGCCTCCGAAGACCTGGAGCGAGTGGCGGCGCGCGATGCGGGCCGTGCGGGCGCGCAGCGGGAATACCCGCTACGGGATCCTTCTCCCCACAGACGAGTGGGCGCAGCCGGTCATCCTCGGGCTCGAGCTCGGGTCGCCGCTTCTGAAGGACGGCGGGGCGCGCGGCGCCTTCTCGGAGCCGGCCTTCCGCGCCGCGGCCGAGTTTTACGTGTCGTTCTTCCGCGAGTCGCTCTCGCCCGTCCTCTCCTGGTCGGAGATCGGGAACGTCTACCAGGAGTTCGCCCGCGGGACGTTCGCGATGTGGATCACGGGCCCGTGGAACGTCGGGGAGTTTCGCCGAAAGCTTCCGCGGGAGATGCAGGACTCCTGGGAGACGGCCCCGATCCCCGCGCCAGACGGCAAGGCCGCGGGCGTCTCTCTGGCCGGGGGATCGAGCCTCGTCCTGTTCCGGTCGTCTGCGCGCAAGGACGACGCGTGGAAGCTCGTCCAGTACCTCTCGGAGCCGGCGACTCAGGCGCTCTTTTTCCGCCTCGTCGGGGATCTTCCGGCGCGTCGCAGCGCCTGGAACGACGCGGCGCTGGCGGGGGAGCCGGCCGCGGCCGCATTCCGGCTGCAGCTCGAGCGGGTCGTCTCGACCCCGAAGGTCCCGGAATGGGAGCAGATCGCGACGCGCCTGTTCGAGCACCTGGAGCCCGCCGTCCGAGGCCGCGTGACCGTGCCGCAGGCGCTGGCGGCGCTCGACCGCGACGTCGATGCGATCCTCGAGAAGCGCCGCTGGATGCTCGGCCACGGCCGCATCCAGGCGGCCCGCCTCGGGTGGGAAGGCCTCCCGGCCGTCGCCGGCCGGCCGCGAGGAGGAGTCGTCCCGTGAGGCGCGGCGGCGCGTGGCGCAGCGCCGAGGCGAGAGCGGCCTACCTGTTTCTCGCGCCGGGCCTCATCGTCGTGGGCGTCTTCTTTTTGATCCCGGTGGCCGGCGCGTTCCTGCTCGCCTTCACCGATTTCGACATCTATGCCCTCGCGGACGTCCACAACGTGCGGCTGGTCGGTCTCGCGAACTTCGCGGGTCTGTTGCGCAACCCCGTGTTCTGGACGGCGCTGCGCAACACGCTCTTCTTCGTGCTGGTCGGCGGGCCGCTGACGGTCGTCGTGTCGCTCGCCGCGGCCCTGCTGATCGACGCGAAGACGGCGAGGTGGAAGGGGTTCTTCCGCACCGTGTACTTCGCCCCTTTCGTGACGACGCTCGTGGCGGTGGCCACCGTGTTCCGATTCCTGTACCACCCGCGGTTCGGGCTCTTGAACCAGTTCCTGAGGATCCTGCACGTGCCTCCGATCGACTGGCTGGGCAATCCGAAGTGGGCGATGCCGGCGATCGTGATCCTCGCCGTCTGGAAGAACTTCGGCTACAACATGATCGTCTTCATCGCGGGCCTCCAGAGCATCCCCGAATCGCTCTACGAGGCCGCGAGGCTGGACGGGGCGAGTGCGTGGCGGCGGTTTCGGCACGTCACGGTCCCGATGCTGGCGCCGACGTTTCTCTTCGTCGGAGTCATCACGATGATCGGCTACTTCCAGCTCTTCGCGGAGCCCTACGTGATGACGCGGGGAGGTCCGCTCAACGCGACCCTTTCGATCGCCCTGTTCATGTATCAGCAGGGCTTCCGCTGGTGGAACATGGGGTACTCCGCCGCCATCGCGTTCGTGCTGTTCCTCCTGATCCTGTCCGCGACGCTCCTTCAGCTCATCCTGCAGCGCCGGCGGAACGCGTGAGCAGACCGAACGCATGAGCAGGAAAGCCGGGTCGATCCTCGTCAACGCGGCCCTCGTCCTGGGGGCGGCCGTGACGCTCGTGCCGCTCCTCTGGATGATCTCCGCCTCGTTCATGCCGGCGGGCCAGGCGAACTCCGAGCCGCCGGTCCTCCTCCCGAGCCCTCCGACCCTGGCGAACTACCAGACGCTGTTCACGCGGATGAACGTCGCCCGCAATTTCCGAAACAGCCTCGTGCTGGCGATCACCGTCACCGCCGGGTCCCTGCTCTTCAATTCGATGGCCGGCTACGCGTTCGCGAAGCTGCGGTTCGCCGGCCGGGACCGCATCTTCGCGTTTCTGATCGGCGCCCTCGCCATTCCCGTGCAGGTGGCGATGCTGCCGCTGTTCCTGCTCGTCAAGAGCCTCGGCATGGTCAACACGCTCTGGGGTGTGATCGTGCCGGGCCTCTCGGGCATCTTCGGCATCTTCCTGATCCGGCAGTACGCGCGGTCGATCCCGGATGAGATCCTCGAGGCGGCCCGGCTCGACGGCGCGGGCGAGTTCCGGATCTACTGGAAGATTGTCCTTCCGCTCATCCGGCCGATCCTCGTCACGCTCGCGCTCTTCACGTTTCTGGGG
>JBDTXY010000316.1:0-3932 GCA_040005945.1 Acidobacteriota bacterium | reverse complement strand
GCGGTGCGCAGCGAAGTCTTCCCGCGTGAAGACGCCGCCATGGCGCTCGGAGGCGGCGACCATCTCCGCCGCGAGGTCGCCGTGGTAGAAGGCGTCGCGCCCGCCCGCCGCGATCCGGCGCAGGCTGGCAGCGAGCCCCGGCTGCCGGAGCAGCGTGCCGACCGCCGGGGGCGCGCCGCCGGGCAGGAAGACGCGCGCCGTGTCCGGGTTCAGGGCGTAGAGCGGCGCTTCGTTCTCGATGATCCGCCGCAGTCGTTGCGTGACCGGGACGCCGTGCTCCGCATACCAGATCGCGGGCTCCAGGAGCGCGCCGAGCGGCTGTGTGCCGTACCGCTCCAATGCCAGCGCCCACGCGCTCACTGTGCCGGGCACCGTCGCGGCGAGCAGGCCGTACTCCGGGATGCCGCCGAGCGCGCGGTACCGCTCCGCCGTCGCGGCGGCGGGCGCGGCGCCGCTGCCGTCGATCGCGACGACCTGCTTCGTGTCGCCCAGGCTGATCTGCATGAAGGTGTCGCCGCCGAGATGCCCGTTGCGCGGCTCGACGACGGTGAGGACGGCGGCGGCACCGACAGCGGCATCCACCGCGTTCCCGCCGCGCCGCATCGCGTCCAGACCCGCCTCGCTCGCATAGATGTTCGCGGAGGCGACCACACCGCGCTGCGCCATCAGCACGTCGCGCGGCGGGCCGGATGCGATACCAGGCTGCGCCGTCTCCCGCGTCGGTTGTACCGTTGTTGCCATGGCTACCTCCCTATGAAGATGATCGCAGTCGCGGATCGAGCACGTCGCGGATCGCGTCGCCGAGGAAGTTGAAGCCGAGCACGGTGATGAAGATCGCAGTGCCGGGCGCGATGGCGAGCCACGTCGTCCGACTCAGGTAGCCCTTCGCGGTGTTCAGCATCGCTCCCCAGCTCGCCGCCGGTGGCTGGATACCGAGGCCGAGGAAACTCAACGCCGCCTCCGCGAGGATCGCCGCAGCGATGCTGAGCGATGTCTGGACGATAATCGGCGCGACGATATTGGGCAAGATGTGGCGGAGCATCAGCCGGCCGTCGCCCGCGCCGACCGCCTGCGCCGCCTGGACGTATTCGAGCCCCTTGGTGGTGAGCACCTGCCCGCGCACGAGGCGCGCGAACCCGGGGATGCCGGTGATGCCGATCGCGATCATCACATTGTTCAGGCTCGGCCCGAGCATCGCCGTGATGGCGAGGGCGAGGACGATCGCGGGGAAGGCGAGCAGCCCGTCCATGATGCGCATGATGATCGAGTCCGTCGCGCCCCCGACGTATCCAGCCACGAGGCCGAGCAGGACGCCGATCACGAGCGAGATGCCCACCGCGATGATCCCGACCTCCAGCGATATTCGCGCCCCGTAGATCACCCGGCTCAGCGTGTCGCGCCCGAGTTCATCGGTGCCGAGCGGATGCTGCGTCGTCGGCCCCTTGAGGAGATTGCGCGTGTTCTTCTGCGTCGGGTCATAGGGCGCGATCAGGGGCGCGAAGAGCGCGGCGACGATCACAATCCCGACGATCACGATCCCCACCCCGGCGAGGCGGATATGCCAGAGCCGCCGCAGGAAATCCCGCACCGGCGACGCCCCGGATGGCGTGAACGCCCGATCAATCAAGGGAGTGGGGAGCGTCTTGCCCGTCGTTTCTGCCATCAGGGCTCCTTTCGAGAGCGACCGAACGCAGAGACCGCAGAGGGCTTAGAGAGCACAGAGGAATCCATAAATTCTCTCCTCTGTGACCTCTGCGGTCTCTGTGTCCTCTGTGCTACAGTTTCTCCCCATCGCTCTGATGCATGCCCCGCTCGTTCAGGCATAGGAGATCCGGGGATCGAGCTTGGCGTAGAGGAGGTCCGCGATCAGGTTGCTCAGGATGCGGGTGAGGGCGAGGAAGAGGATGACGCCCTGCACGACCGGGAAATCCCGCGCGAAGATGTTGTCCACGACGAGGCGACCGATGCCGGGGAGCGCGAAGACCGTCTCGGTGAGGATCGCACCGCCGAGGAGCGCGCCCGTCTGGAGGCCGACGACCGTGACGACGGGGATGAGCGAGTTTTTGAGGGCGTGACCGAGGATGACCGCGTGCCCGCTCAACCCCTTCGCCCGCGCGGTGCGGACATATTCCGCGCCGAGCGCCTCGAGGAGGCTGGAGCGCATCAGGCGCGCGATGATCCCCGAGAGCGCCGCTCCGAGCGAGATGGCCGGCATAATCATCAGCTTCAGGTTGAGGAGCGGATTCTCGACGAAGGGCACGTAGCCGCTCGGCGGCAAGAGCCGCAGTTTGAGCGAGAAGAGCAGGATGAGCATGATGCCGAGGAAGAAGTTCGGCAGCGAGATGCCGAGCAGGGCGAACGTCGTGCAGGCGATGTCCGCCGGGGAGTTGCGCCGGATCGCGGCGACGATGCCGGCCGGGATGCCGATGAGCAGCGCGACGACGAGCGCGAGGAAGGCGAGTTCCAGCGTGACCGGCAGCCGGCTGACGATCGCCTCAACGACGGGCTGATGCGTCCGGATTGAGTTGCCGAGGTCGCCGCGCAGAAGGTTGCCGAGCCAGCGCAGATACTGCACCGGCAACGGCTTATCCAACCCGAGATCGTGGCGGAGCGCGGTCGTCGCTTCCGGCGTCGCGTCTTCCCCCAGCATCAACTTGACCGGATCGCCCGGCGTGAGATGCAGCATCAGGAAGATCGCGATGCTGAGGAAGAGCAGCACGGGCAGCGTCGCGACGAGCCGCGCGAGGATGAACTTGAGCACGTCGTTCCCCGCTCGCTACTTGTTCAGCCACGTCTTCTTGAAGCGCGCCAGACCGTCCGGCGTCACCTCGAATCCCTTGACGTAGTTGCCCGCCGCGTCCGCCGCCGGCGCGAAGCGCGTGAAGATATAGGCCACGTCATCGTTGATCTTCTTCGTCAGCTGCTGATAGATCGCCTTGCGCTGCCCCTGATCCGACACCTGCCGCGCCTGCGCGATCATGGCGTCCACCTCGGGCGTGGAGTACTTGCCGTAGTTGAATGCCCCCTTGGTCTGGAAGATCGGTTCGATGTTGCCGTCCGGGTCAACCCGGCCGCTCCAGCCGAGCGAGAGCGCATCGAAGTCGTTCTGCTCGCCCACCTTGAGGAGCGCGCCGAACTCGAGGGCTTGAATCTGCACGTCAATGCCGACTTCCTTCAGTTGCGCCTGCACGAGCTGCGTGATCTTCGCGTCGAGCGGGGTATTGGACGACTTCAGGACCATCTTGAACCCACCGGGCTGCCCGCCCTCCGCCAACTTCGCCTTGGCGGCCTTCGTGTCGCGTTTGACGACCGGGACCGAGGCGTCGTACGCCCAACTGCTCGGCGGGATGGGGCCGTTGGCGATTGACCCAATGCCGAAATACGCCGCCGCCAGCAATTCTTCTCGGTCAACGGCCAGCGACATCGCTTCCCGTAACGCCTTCGTCGCCAGCGGCCCTTTCGCGATGTTCAGCCAGAACCCCGTGTACCCCACACCGGGGCCTTCGAGGTAACTCAGGCTCTTGTTGCCCTTGATTTCGTCCGTATCTTTAGGGTCGATGCCGAACAGGAAGTCCACGTTGCCCGTCTTCAGATTCGTCAGGGAGACCGTGGAATCCGGGATCGGCTTGTAGATGATCTGGTCGAGGTAGGCGACATCTTTCTCGAAGTAGCCGTCGAACCGCTTGAAGGTGGCGTGGTCGTCCTTCACCCACTCGACGAACTGATACGGGCCGGTGCCGACCGGGTTGCGGATGTAGTCCTTGCCGAACTTCGCCCGCGCGGTGGGCGAGACGATGTAACCGGCACGGTCGGAGATGATCGAGAGGAGGGGGGCGTACGCGGTCTTGAGCGTCATCTTGACCGTCAGTGGGTCCGGCGCCGTCACCTCTTGGATGGTGTCAATCTCCGATTTGCGCGGCGATGCATTGGCC
>JBDTXY010000315.1:0-3938 GCA_040005945.1 Acidobacteriota bacterium | reverse complement strand
GCCGATCCCGGACCCTCCGCCGGTGATCAGAACGGTGTTGGAGCCGAGATTCATGAGGATGGGCAGCTTATCGCAGGGCGGCGGGACCCAGCGCGTCATGACTGGCTGGAGGGCGAGGCAAGCGCCCGTCATCCACCGGAGCGAAGCGACGAAGGATCCCGCGCTCGATTGGGACCGTCGCGTGTCGAGCGCGGGATCCCTCGCTCTGCTCGGGATGACGGGTTGTTGGCTCGGAATGACCGGTGGTTGGCCTCGCGATGACGGGCCTGAGGGCGGCGCGAAAGCCAGTCAACCGAGAAGCGGCAGCCGCAGAGGACCGACCTACCGCAGCAATTCGTCGATCGCAGCCGACAGCCGCTTCTCCGTCATGCGGTAGGGCAGGTATTGCACCACGACCCCTCTGCGGTCGATGAAGGCGAAGGTGGGAGTCGCGGAGACGCCGTAGCGCAGCATCGCCTCGTCGCTGATCGGGACCGAGACGGTGTCCGGGACGTCGTAGATCTCCTTCCACGCCTTCTCGATCCGCCCCTTCTCTTCGGCGCGATCCGCGGGGGCGTCGTAGAAGCGCGTCGGCGCGACGAAGGCGATGCCCTTGGGGGAGTACTTCGCCACGATGCGGCGAAACGCCGACGCCTGCGCCTTGCAGTCGCCGCAGGACTCCCACCAGAAGAACAAGACGACGGGCTTTCCCTGGAGCGACGCGAGCGCCGGGGCCTGCCGCCCCACGCTGTCGTCGGTTCGGAAGCCCGGAGCCTTCTGGCCCACGAGCTCGATCTGGTTGCGGCGCTTCCAGATCCGCGCGCGCAGGTTGTACGGCGCCTTCTCCTGTGCCCGCGCGCTGTCTTCCAGGAAGCGCAGCGCCTCCGCCTTCTTCCCCGCGGCCACCAACGCCTGCGCCTCGACCTCGATCGAGGTGCCCAGCGCGTAGGTTGCCTCGGAGTTGTTCTCGTAGTCGGCCGGAGTCCCGAGCTTCTTCAGGGCCTGCTCGCGGGCCGACTTCGCATAGCCCGACGCCGCCTTCCAGTCGCCCAGGAGCGCGGCGCCTCGCGTCACCCACGCCAGCCCCATCAGGTATTCGGCATCCTCCCCCTTCTCCGCGCGATGCACGTCCAGGATCGACTCGGCGCTGGGCAGGTCGCCGGCCGAGATCTTCATCCGGATCATCCGGAGGTCGATCATCGGCGGGGGTGTCGGAGCGGCCGGAACCGGAGCGACGGGGGTGGCCGCCGGCGTCTGTTGCGCCGGGAGAGCGACCGCGACGCAGAGCGCGAGCGCGGCGAAGGCGGCCAGACGAGTCTTCATCGATGCTCCTTCGGTTTCGAGCCTCCGAACGCGGACCGCCAAACCGGCATTCCCCGAAAAGGCGGTCTTGACAAGGCACGCGCGGCCGATGTATTTAACCATCTGGTTTAGTATAAATGTCGCCCCGGCAGCTCGACTCGACGTTCGCGGCCCTGGCCGATCCGACCCGGCGCGCGATCCTCGCTCGCCTGGCCCTGGGGGAGGCGTCCGTCACCGAGCTCGCCCAGCCGTTCGCGATGAGCCTTCCCGCCGTCTCCAAGCACCTCAAAGTTCTGGAGCACGCCGGACTAATCTCGCGAGGCCGCAACGCGCAATTGCGCCCATCCCGGCTGGAGGCGGGTCCTCTCGAAGAGGTCGCCGATTGGGTCGCGCGCTATCGCACGTTTTGGGAGGAGAGCTTCGATCGCTTGGACGACTACCTGCGAGACCTGAAGAAGAAAGGAAAAAAGCATGGCCGCAAGACATAGCGCCGCGTCCGAATCCGGCGAATCGCGCGCCGCGCTGAAGCGGATCGCGGCACGGGGATTGCACGAGAAATCGGGATCGTCTGACCGAGCATCGGGCGCCGGCGTGACGGGAAACTCCAATCATGACTGAAGTCAGCTCCAAGCCCGCAAAGCCGCTGGCCGATCGCGAGCTCGTGATCACGCGCGTGTTCGACGCTCCCCGCGAGCTCGTATTCAAGGCGTGGACCGATCCCGAAAGCGCGAAACGCTGGTGGGGCCCCAAGGGCTTCACGCTGACGCATTCCGAGATGGACGTCCGTCCCGGAGGCCGCTGGCGGGCCTGCATGCGGTCGCCCGAGGGCGTCGATTTTTGGATCCAGGGCGTCTATCGCGACATCACGCCGCCGGAGCGATTCGTCTACACGTGGGCGTGGGAAAAACCCGAAGGCCAGCCGGGCCGCGAGACGTTGATCACCGTGGAGTTCGCGGAACAGGGCAACAAGACAGAGATGACCTTCCGCCAGGCCGAGTTCGAGACCGTGGAGGATCGCGACTCGCACCGTGGCGGCTGGACCGAGACCTTCGATCGCCTCGCCGAATATCTGGCGAAGGCATAGGACACGAGAGGAGTTCACATGTTGGGTGACAAAGACTCGATCGCCACGGTGGCAGTCAAGAACATGGAGGCCGCTGCCAAGTTCTATGAGGGCAAGCTCGGCCTGACGGCGCTTCCGGCCCCGGAGGCCAGCGTCCGCTCGTACAAGAACGGAAGCTCCAAGCTTCTGGTCTACGAGTCGCAGTTCGCCGGAACGAACAAGGCGACGGCGGCCACCTGGTTCGTGGGCAGCGAGGTGGATGGCATCGTCAAGGACCTCAAGGCCAAGGGCGTCGCGTTCGAGAAGTACGACATGCCCAACACGACTCACGAAGGCGACGTGCACGTCTCGGGGAAGATGCGCGTCGCGTGGTTCAAGGACCCGGACGGCAACATCCACGCGCTCATCAACCAATCGTCATAGGATCCGTCATCCCGACGCGTCGCACATCGAGGAGGAACCATGACGGATACCAGTCTGGCGGCTCGCTGGCGCTCGTGGGCGCCATATCTGCTCAGCGTCCTGAGGATCGTGGCCGCCCTTCTCTTCATGGAGGTCGGCACGGCCAAGCTGTTCGCGTTTCCGGCCGCCGTGATGCCGGGCGGGGGCACCGCGGAGATCGGCTCCCTGGCGTGGGTTGCCGGGGTTCTGGAAGTCTTCGGCGGCCTGTTCCTGCTGCTCGGGCTGTGGACCCGTCCGGTGGCCTTCATCCTCTCGGGCGAGATGGCGGTCGCCTATTTCAAGGGCCACGCGCCGCAGGGCTTCTGGCCGATCCTCAATCAGGGAACCGATGCGGTCTTCTACTGTTTTCTCTTCCTCTACCTCTCGGCGGCGGGCCCGGGGCCCTGGAGCATCGACGCCCGAATCGGGCGCGCCGGCAAATAATCCGGGCGCGTGTCGATTTCGAGGGCCTCCCTTGTCGTCGGAATAGAAAGGAGTCATGACGATGCGATTCATGATTTTGGTCAAGGCCGACACGAGCTCGGAGGCGGGCGTCCTTCCGGACCACAAGATGCTGGCCGAAATGGGAATGTTCAACGAGGAGCTGGTCGGGGCGGGCGTGATGCTCGGGGGCGAAGGTCTACACCCGAGCTCCAAGGGCGTCCGGGTCAAATTCTCCGGCGAAAAGCGGACCGTGACCGATGGGCCGTTCGCGGAGACCAAGGAGCTGGTCGCCGGCTTCTGGCTCTGGCAGGTGAAGTCCAAGGAAGAGGCGATCGAATGGCTCAAGCGGGCGCCGTTCCAGGAGGCCGAGCTCGAGCTCCGTCAGGTGTTCGAGGCGGAGGACTTCGGCGCCGAATTCACAACCGAGCTGAGGAAGCAGGAAGAGCGCCTGCGCGAGCAAGTCTCTCAGAACGCGAAACGCTGAGCGCCAACCGGCGCCGCCGCTCCGCCGCGCTCGCCCGGGGGATCGTCCTGTGAAGCCGTCCGGCCGCGTCGGGCGGCCGCTGAAATAGGCTAAGGCGCGCATGAACCGTCCGCCCCCTCCTCTTGCGCACGACACGGATTCGGCCGTCGAGGCGCAGCTCGCGGGGTCCCACGCCTGCTTCTTCTGCCTGGGAGTCTCGGCGGTGGGGATGTCGGAGGAGCGCTA
>JBDTXY010000314.1:0-3939 GCA_040005945.1 Acidobacteriota bacterium | reverse complement strand
GCGCATCGGGCCCCGGCGGCCAGAACGTCAACAAGGTCTCCACCGCGGTGGAGTTGCGCTTCGACGTCGCCGCGTCGTCGCTGCCGGACGACGTGAAGACGCGCCTGGTCGCCCTCGCGGGCAAGAAGTTGACCTCCGAGGGCATGCTCTTGATCGACAGCCGCGAGCATCGCACCCAGAGCCAGAATCGCACCGCGGCGCGGGAGCGGCTCGTGGATCTCCTGCGCCGGGCCGCCAAGCGGCCGAAACCGAGGAAGAAGACGAGGCCCTCCAAAGCGGCCCGCGAACGCCGCATCGTGGCGAAAGTTCAACGCGCACGCGTCAAGGCTGGACGCGGCCGAATTCGAGGTGACGAGTGAAGACCGGTAGCCCAGCCCGCGCGATTCTCACCGGAGGAATCATCGCGGGGATCTGCGACATCACATTCGCCTTCATCTTCTATGGGATCTACGGATCGACGCCGGTTCGGATCCTGCAGACGGTCGCGAGCGGGCTGCTCGGCAAGAGATCCTTCGAAGGCGGGTCCGCAACGGCGGCCCTGGGCGCCGTCTTCCAGCTCGTCATCCCGACCGTGGCGGCCGCCGTTTACTACGTCCTGACCAGAATCGCCCCCGCCCTCCGACGCCATGCCGTCGTGAGCGGGATCCTCTTCGGGGTCGTCGTCTACGTCGTCATGACCTGGGTCGTGTTGCCGCTCTCCGCGATTCCGTTCACGCCCAGCCATTCGCTCGAAATGGTCGGGCCCGCCGTTGTCGCCCACATGTTCTTGGTCGGCCTGCCGATTGCCCTGGCGAACCGGAGGTATCTCCCGGAGAGTTAGACGTTCATCGGCCATTACGGCGTCGCGCTGGCGTCGAAGCGATTTGGTTCGCGATTCGGGCGTTGGCGCTCTACGTGATCCTGGCCGTCGCGGCGGGGCTCATCGACCGCGGCCGGCGTATGATGCCCGCACGATCACCGGATCCCTTCGGGGTGGGCCACACACGCGAATCGCCCGTCGGCAACGAGGAGGGGTTCATGCAGTCGACCCCAGACGTCAGCCCCGTCTTCTTCCTGTTCTTCATGGTGTTCGGTCTCGCGATCTACCTCTTCTATTCTTATTGCCTCAAGCGGATCGTCGAGAAGTGCGGGGAGCAACCGGGCCTGATCATCTGGATCCCGATCCTCCAGATGCTCCCGCTCTTTCGGATCGCGAAGATGAATCCCTGGCTGATCCTCTTGATGTTCATTCCGCTGGCGAACCTGATCGTCGCGGTCATGGTCTGGCTCGGTGTCCTGAAGGTCCTGGGGCGAGACCCCTTGATGGTCGTCGTGGCGCTCGTCTTTGGTTTCATCTACATCCCATACCTGGCTTTCTCATCGGATCGGACGCCGGCTCGTGCTGCCGTCTGATCTTCCGGAGGGCACCCGATGCTCATGAGCGCTGTCGTTCTCCTAGCCGTCGCGGTCGCCCGTGCCGGCGACGGTGTCCCGATCCATTACCTCGACCAGGGCAAGGGCGAGCCGGCACTGGTCTTCGTTCATTGCTGGAGTTGCGACCGCCACATCTGGGATGCCCAGGTTTCCGCGTTCTCCAAGGATCACCGCGTTATCGCGCTGGACCTAGCCGGCCACGGCGAATCCGGACGCAAGCGCAACGATTGGACGCCCCCCGCATTCGGCGGCGACGTGGCGGCCGTGGTCGAGAAGGCCGGCTTGAAGCGCGTCATCCTCGTCGGCAGCTCCATGGGCGGCAACATCATCCTGGAAGCGGCGCGGAGGCTGGGGGACCGCGTGGCCGGGTTCGTGTTCGTGGACACCCTCACGGACTTCGCGCAGAAGACGCCTCCCGAGCAGATCGAAGCCGTCGTCCAACACTTCAAGGCGGACTACAAAAACGAAGCCGCGAGCTACATCAATCACTACCTCTTTTCCCGCTCGACCCCACCCTCCGTCCGAAAGCGCGTGCTCGCCGAGGCGGCGTCCGCTCCGCCGGGGATCTCGATCGCGGTCCTGCGCGGCGCCATGGAATACGATCCCGTTCCGGCCTTGCGCCAGATCAAGGTCCCGATCCACGCCATCAACTCGGACCTGTTCCCGACCAACGTCGAGGGCAACCGCAAGTACGCGCCGCAATTCCAGGCGGTGATCATGAAGGGATCGGGCCATTACCCGATGATGGAAGACCCCGCCCGATTCAACGCGCTCTTAGCCGACGCGATCCGCGACGCCGGGAAGTGAGGGTGCCTCCCGCTACGGCTTCATCCGCAGAATCAACGTTCGTTCGGGTTTGCCGAACTTGCCCTTCGTTCCGACGGCCCAGAGCGTGCCCTGGGGCGTGACGTCGATGCATTTAGGACGACTCGCCTACGAGCGCATCAGCGCGTTCATGCTCGCGTGCGAGGTGATCCCTTCGAGGGTCGAGTAGGTGCCCCGGAGCAGGACTTCGTCGGCCAAACGCCGGATCAGGCTCATCGCGGCCCGGATCGGCCCGGAGCCCAACGACACCCGCGCGACGCCGATGCGGGCGAGCTCGGCGATCGGGGGGCTGCCGGCGCCCGCGAGGATGTTCACGCGGCACGCAAGCCGTTTGACGATGTCGCCGATGACCCCCGGGTCGGTCACGCCCGGGACGAAGACGCAGTCGGCGCCGGCGTCGCGAAAAGCCTCGCCGCGGCGGATCGTCTCCGCGAACATCTCGCCCGTCGATCCGATGCCCCTCAGATACGGGTCGGTCCTCGCGTTCAACACGATCGGTACGCCGAGGCGCTCGCCGGCCGCCTGGACGGCGCGAATCTTCTCGAGCTGGATCGGTAGCTCGACCAGCGGATCCGCGGGGTCGCCGACATGGTCCTCCAGGTTGAGGCCCACCGCCCCCGCGTCGAGCATGCCGCGCACGGTGCGCTCGAGCTCCTCGGGAGACGTGCCGTAGCCCGCCTCCAAGTCCGCGGTGACGGGGACCGAGACCGATGCGCAGATGCGGGCGACCGCTTCGAGCATGAGCGCCGGAGGGATCTTCTGTCCGTCGGGGTATCCGCACGCGAACGCGATGCCCGCGCTCGTGGTCGCGATCGCCGCCGACCCCGCCTCCTCGAAGATCCGCGCCGACGCGCAATCCCACGCGTTGACCAGGACCAGCGGTTGGCCGGGCCGATGGAGCTCCCGAAGCCGCTCGGCCTTTTTGCGAAGAGCGCTGGTGTCGGGCATGCGCGGCTCTAAATGGGCGGCGACTGATTCAACCGGGCGGAGAGCGCGTCGAGCTCGGCCCGCGATCCCTGGCTGGACTGCTGCGAGAATCCGAAGGCGACTTCGTACTGGCCCGCTTCGACCTTCGGCAACACCGCGTCGAGGAACTCGTCCACGTTCACGCCGAACTTGTGAAGGCCGGGGCCTCCCAAATCCGTGTCGACGGCCGGGGGAATGATCTCCACGACCTCGACGGCGGTGTCCGCGAGCTGGTGGCGCAGGGAAAGCGTGAATGAATGGAGCGCGGCCTTGGTCGCGCAGTAGACGGGCACGCGCGACATCGGCGCGAACGAGAGCCCCGACGTGATGTTGACGATGGCCGCGCGGTTCATCGGCCGCAGGCGCGGCAGGAACAACGTCGTGAGGTGGATGGGCGCATCGAGGTTGATGGCGATTTCCTCGCGCATGCGCTCCCATTGCCCGGGCTCCGCGAGGGAGATCCGGTGTTGGATGCCGGCGTTGTTGACCAGGACGTTCAGCCGCGGAAACTCGCGCACCGCCCACTCGAAGAGCGCCACGCGGCCGGCGTCGTCGCTCACGTCGGCCACATGCGTGTGGAGCTTCGGGTTCTTCTCCTTGGCCTCGCGGAGCCTGTCTTCGCGCCGCCCGCAGGCGATGACTTCGCTTCCCGCGCGCAGGAAGCGCTTCGCCAGCGCGAGGCCGATCCCGGACCCTCCGCCGGTGATCAGAACGGTGTTGGAGCCGAGATTCATG
>JBDTXY010000313.1:0-3966 GCA_040005945.1 Acidobacteriota bacterium | reverse complement strand
TTCGATCTGGTCTCCGAAGAACTCCACCCGCACGGCGGTGTCCTCGTAGGCGGGCTGGATCTCCAGGACGTCTCCCCGCACGCGAAAGTTCCCGCGCGCCAGATCGAGCGAGGTGCGCTCGTACTGCATCTCGACCAGGCGCGCCAGGAGCGCCGGCATTCCCTGGGTATCGCCGACGTCCAGGTACGCCAGCATGTCGTAGTAAGCCTCCGGCGCGCCCAGGCCGTAGATGCACGACACCGACGCCACCACGATCACGTCCCGCCGCTCGAAGAGGGCCTTGGATGCCGCCAGGCGCAGCTTGTCGATCTCCTCGTTGCGGGAGGTCTCTTTCTCGATGTAGGTGTCCGTCTGCGGCACGTAGGCCTCGGGCTGGTAGTAGTCGTAGTAGGACACGAAGTACTCGACCGCGTTCTCGGGGAAGAAGCCGCGAAATTCCTGATAGAGCTGCGCGGCCAGCGTCTTGTTGTGCGAGAGGACCAGGGTCGGCCGGTTGACGGCCTCCACGACCTTGGCAATCGTGAACGTCTTGCCCGATCCCGTGACCCCGAGCAGGACCTGATCCGTGCGCCCCTCCTGGAGCCCCGAGGTCAGCTTCGCGATCGCCTGGGCCTGGTCGCCCTGCGGGGAAAAATCGGTGACCAACCGAAAGCGTCCCCCGGCGCGGGCCTGCGCCTCCAGATAGGAAGCGGGCTTGGCGAAGGTCTCGGGGCCGGGCGGAGGCTTTTCCTGGGAACCGGGACGCGGGCTCATGGCTGCGGGGTCAACCGCACGGGAGACTCCGAAATTTCGACAAGCCCGAATGCGGCCCGGGAGGGGTGTTCACGAGAGGGAGGCTTATAGCATAAGGATGGAGCTTGCCTCACAATCGGGGCGTGCGCATCCTCACCCGCACCCTCGCGCTGATCGTCCCGCTGCCACTGGTCGCGGTGCTGGGCAGCGTCGCGGGAGGCTACGCCACCAATTTCATCCGCGTGCCCCGGGTCTCGCAGCTGGCGACGTATCGCCCCGACATCATCACGGAGATCGTGGCGCGCGATGGGTCGACGGTCGCGCGCTACGCGATCGAGCGGCGAATCCTGGTGTCGCGCTCCGCGATTCCCGCCGTCGTGCGCAACGCGGTCGTCGCGACCGAGGACAAGAACTTCTTCCACCACGGCGGCGTGGACGTGCCCCGGACGTTCGCGGCCCTGCTGACCAACGTCCAGGCGGGCGGCTACGCGCAGGGAGGATCCACGCTGACGCAGCAGCTGGCCCGCGCGATCTTCCTGTCTCCGAACAAGACGCTCTCGCGCAAGATCAACGAGGCCCTGGTGGCCTTCGAGATCGAGCGCCGCTACTCCAAGGACCAGATCCTCACGATGTACGCCAACGAGATCTATCTGGGCCACGGAAACTACGGGGTGGAGGCGGCATGCCGGTATTACTTCGGCAAGAGCGTCAAGGCCGTGACGCTCGCCGAAGCGGCGCTCCTGGCCGGAATCGTCCAGCGCCCCGAGGATCAATCGCCGTTCCGGAACCCGCCGCTGGCGCGCACCCGCCGGTCCACGGCGCTGCGCCGGATGCGCGCGGCGGGATACATCACGGAGGCCGAGCGCGTCGCGGCGGACGCGGAGCCGTTGCCGACCGCGCCGTTTCTGCCGGAATCGATCATCGGGCCCTACTTCTGCGAGGAGGTCCGGCAGTACCTGGAGAAGACGTACGGCGAAAAGGATCTGTACCGGCGGGGGCTGCGGGTGGAATCCACCCTCGATCCGGAGCTCCAGTCCTGGTCGGAGGAAGCGCTGGGCTGGGGGTTGCGCCAGATTTCGCGGCGCCACGGGTTCCACAAGCCCCGCAACCTGACGGCCGAAGGATACCGATCGCTGGAGTCCTACGTGGATCCGAGCTGGGAGGAGTCGCCGCTGGCGGAGGGGACGTCCTTGCGCGGCGTGGTCACGCGCGTGGGCACGGCCGGGGCCGAGGTCCGGGTCGGGACGCAGACCTTCGGGATGCCCAACGCCACCGTCGCCTGGACCGGCGCGACCGCCGCGAGCAAGATTCTCAAGGTCGGAGATCTGGTCACCACCACCGCGCAGAAGGCCAAGGACGGGAGCCTCATCCTCGCGCTGGACCAGGAGCCGCGGGAGCAGGGCGCCGTGCTCATCCTGGAGAACTCCAGCGGCGCGATCCGCGCCATGGTCGGCGGGTCGGACTGGACGCAGTCCAAGTTCAACCGCGCCACTCAGGCCCTCCGGCAGGCGGGCTCGGCCTTCAAGCCGTTCGTCTACTTGACGGCTCTGGAGCAGGGCTACACCGCCGCGGACACGGTCTTCGACGGACCGCTGTCGATCGTGATCGATCCCCGCCAGCCTCCCTACCGCCCCAGCAACTACGACGGGAAATTTCACGGCATCGTGACCTTCCGCAAGGCGCTGGAACATTCCTACAACGTCCCGGCCGTGCGGGTCGCCCGGATGGTCGGGCTCGCGAAGGTCATCGAGACCGCGCACCGGCTGGGCGTGCGGCAGGAGCTCCATGCCTACCCCTCCCTGGCCCTGGGCTCCTTCGAGGTCACCCTGATCGAGTTGGCCTCGGCGTATTCGGTCTTCGCCAACCAGGGCCTGGCCTTCTCGCCGTACCTGATCGACCGGATCACGGACTCCAACGGAGACGTCCTCGAGCAGACGCACCCGGATCCCCGCGAGGTGGAGAACCCGCAGACCGCCTATCAGCTCCTGCAGATCCTGCGCGGCGTCACGCAGCGCGGCACCGGGGCCTCGGCCGCGCAGCTCAAGCTGAACATCGCGGGCAAGACCGGAACGACGAACGACTTTACCGACGCCTGGTTCGTCGGGGTGACGCCGCGCTTCACGATCGGAGTCTGGGTCGGCAACGACCAGAAGACGCAGACCATCGGCAAGGGGGCGGATGGCGCGCGCACGGCCCTGCCGATCTGGATTCGGATCCTGCAGAAGATGAAGGATCACGCGCGGATCGATCCGCAGGAAGACTTCGAGGTGCCGCCCAACATCGTCTTCACGCCGGTCGACTACGACACGGGCCTCAAGGCCACCACCGATAGCCCGCGCCCGGTCCTGGAGGCCTTCGTCAGCGGCTCGCAGCCGACCGAGGAATGGAGCGCGCACTCACAGGAGATCTCCAAGCTTCCGTGGTCCCTGCAGCAACCCTTCTACGTTCCCAAGAAGGGTGAGGGTGAGGAGGTCCAGGCGCCCGAGGTCTCGCCGCCTCCGCCCCGGTGATTCTCGCGGCCGCCCGAGGGCGGCAGTCTCAGGAGCCGGCGGCCTGAAGCGGCTGAACGTCCACGTTCACCGTCGCGACCACGTCGCGATGCAGGCGGACATGGACCGTGTGCGTGCCGAGGCGGCGAATCGGCTCGGCCAGCTCGACGCGGCGCCGGTCGACGGCGATTCCCTTGGCCGCGAGCGCGTCGGCGATATCCGACGAGGTGACCGACCCGTAGAGCTGATCCCCTTCGCCGGCTTTCTTGGTGACGACGA
The DNA here is from genome assembly GCA_040005945.1 of Acidobacteriota bacterium. Lineage (GTDB taxonomy): Bacteria > Acidobacteriota > Thermoanaerobaculia > UBA5066 > Gp7-AA6 > DAHUXD01. Next base: position 466 of record JBDTXY010000313.1, on the reverse strand, counting down.
TGGTCACGCCCTCGACGCTGCGGGCGACGTCCTCGGCCACGACCTTCTCGCCCAGGATCTTCTGGTCGTATTTCTTCTTGTCCTCGGACAGGCGGCGCACGTTGGCCTCAGTCGCTTCGTACGCCGAGCCCTGGGGAAAAAGGAAGTTGCGCGCGTAGCCGGGCTTGACGCTGACGGTGTCCCCGCGGTGCCCCAGCCCCCGGACATCGTCGGCCAGAATGACTTTCATGACTTCTCCATTACTCCTTCGCCGCGCCGGCGGAAGTCCACGTACCAATCGAAGAGCCCCAGCAGCGCCACGCCCATGTTGATCGGGAAGTAGGACGCCAGGGCGTACAGACCCGCCCGGAGAAACCGGGCCCGGAACCATCTCCGGAAGAAGTGGCAGATGATAGAGAGGCCCGCCACAAAAAACAAGGCCAGGAGCGGGAGGAGGAGGTTCCCGGCCGCCCGGCGCCCCTCGCCC
>JBDTXY010000312.1:0-3979 GCA_040005945.1 Acidobacteriota bacterium | reverse complement strand
TGACCAGGTTCAACGTCGCAGGCGTCATCACCACTTCGGCGGATGCGACGGCCTGGTCCACTTCATCGCCGGTCGTCAGCTCGCGAAAGCCCGCGCGGGTCAATTCTTCCCGCATCGGAGCGGTCATTCTCGGGTCATATGGCATACGGGTCTCCCCTCGCCTCGCACGTTATCCCATCGGAAAACCGATATCCTACGCGCCTCAACCGGAGGTCGGGTTCATGAGTTTCACACGACGCCGCTGGATGGCCGCGACCGGAGCCGCCGCGGCCGCCGCGGCCCTCGGATCCAAACCGCTCTCGGGCGCCGCTCCCGTTCCGGCCCTGCCGCCGGCCTTGAAGCCGGACGTCTTTCGCGACCGGCAAGCGCGCCTGCGCGCCGCGGCGAAATCCGCCGGGTTCGACGCGCTTCTGGTGACGCCCTCGACCAACCTGGCCTACGCCGCGAACCTGTCGATGGGCCGCAGCGAGCGGCTCACCGCCATTCTGCTCTTTTCCGACGGGCCGTCGGTCCTCGTCACGCCGTTTTTCGAGGCCGACAACCACCGGAGGGATGCCGTCGTCGATGACGTCCTCACGTGGAAGGAAGACGAGGATCCGATCGCCCTGGCCGTGAAGGCGATCGGAAGAGCGAAGACCGTCGGCATCGAGGGTTCGACCTCGTACGCCACGGCCTCGAGGCTGCTCTCCGCCGGCCCGCTCGAGGGTCGCGACGCCACGGCCGTGTTCGACGGGCTGCGCATGATCAAGAGCGAAGACGAGCAGACCTTCATCCGCGAGGCCGCCCGCCGCACGAACCTCGCGATCGAGGCGACGCACCGGAAGCTCTCGCGCGGCCTGACCGAAAGCGAGGTCGCCAACCTTCTCGAACAGGAATTCCAGAGCCTCGGAGTCCACGGCGACGGGCTCGTGCAGTTTGGCCCCTCCTCGGCGCTGCCGCACGGGGGCCCCGGGGACCGGAAGCTCGCCGCCGGGGACGCCGTGCTCATCGACGCCGGCTGCAGGGTGCGGGGATACACGTCCGACATCACGCGCACGGTGTCTTTCGGCCCGGCTTCGGACGAGTTGCGCAAGGTCTATGGCGTCGTCAACAGGGCGCAGATCGCCGGCATCGAAGCGGTCCGGGCCGGCGCCGCCGGAGAAGACGTCGATCGCGTCGCGCGCAAGGTCATCGAGGATGCCGGTTACGGCGCGTTTTTCACCCACCGGCTCGGGCACGGCCTGGGGATGGATGGCCACGAGCCTCCGTATCTCGTGCATGGAAACACGGCTCCGCTCGTCGCCGGCAACACGGTGACCGTCGAGCCCGGGATCTACCTGCCCGGAAAGTTCGGCGTCCGCATCGAAGACGACTACAGCGCCCGGTCGGCGTCGCTTCCGGCGAGCCTCTCGACTCGGCCGGGCGATCTGGCCATCATCGGTTCGTAACCCGGAGGATTGGGCATGCTGCATTTCGCGTTCACGGCCCTGCTGGCGTTTCAGAACGCGTCGGGATCGCCCAACGTGACGGGGGCCGTACCGCCCGCGGAAGTTTCCGCCGATCCGGCACAGGGCGTCCCGGACGCCCCGGCGGTTCCGACGCCTCGTTCCCGTTACCGGCCGACGCCTGTGCGCGTGACCCCCACCCCGAGCGCCAAAGGCTCCGACGATCAGCTCATCGTCGTGAACAAGTCCGACAACTCCATTTCGATCCTCGACGCAGCGACCGGAAAGACGCGATGGACGGTTCCGGCGAGCAAAACACCCCACGAAGCCGAGGTGCTCGCCGGCGCGAAGATGGCCGCGGTCAGCGAGTACGGAAAAACGGGGGATCCGGGACGCACGGTTCTCCTGATCGATCTGGAAAAAGGAGCCATCGCCTCCAAGATCGACCTCGGGGAAAACTCCAGGCCCCACGGCCTGAAAGCCCTCCGGGACGGGCGCCTTCTGATCACGGCGGAGGGCACTAAGGAACTGGTCGTGCTCGACCCGCGCACGGGCAAGCTCACGCAGCGCATCCCGACCGGGCGCGACGTTTCCCATATGGTCGCCGCGTCGCCGGACTCCCGCCGCGCGTACGTGACTTCGCTCGCCAGCGGGAGCGTCACGGCCATCGACCTGAAGACCGGGAAGGTTCTCGCCGACATCCCCACCGGCAAGGGGGCCGAGGGCATCGACGTCTCGCCGGATGGCCGCGAAGTCTGGGTGACCAATCGAGGAGCCAACACGATCTCCATCGTCGACGCCGGCACGCTGAAGGTGGTCCACACCATCCGGGGCACCGAGTTCCCCATCCGCGTCCGGTTCACTCCGGACGGACGCCGCGCCGTGGTGGCTTTCACGGGTTCGGGCGATGTCGGCGTCTACGACACGGCGACGCGCGCCGAGATCAAGCGCATCGCGCTCGGGCGCGACGCCGTCAACGGCGCGGAGTCGCGCGTCTTTCAGAAGCGCTTCGGATCAAGCTCCGTCCCGGTCGGCCTCTTCATCGCGCCCGACGGCTCCCGCGCCTGGGTGGCGGCTTCGCACGCGGACGTCGTCGCGGTGATCGACCTGGCGAAGCTGCGCGTGGAGGACGCCTGGGTGGCGGGCCGGGAGCCCGACGGGCTGGCGGGACGGTTCGTGAAGAAGCCGTAGGCGGGCCGCTGCACTCGAAGCCCGGTCCGGCGGTTCCGTCGCAGGAGAGCTCGATGATCGGCGACGCGTCTGCTGAGCGCCTCGACTCGATCGACGTCCTGCGCGGCGCCACGATCGCCGGGATGATCGTGGTCAACGATCCCGGGTCCTGGGCCGCCGTGTACCCGCAGCTGCTCCACGCCGAGTGGGACGGCTGGACTTACACGGATACGATTTTCCCCTTCTTCCTTTTCATCGCCGGGGTCTCCATGGCGTTTTCCTTCGCTCGCCGGCGCGAGCAGGGAGCCACCGCCGCGGCGCGCCTGGGGCACATGGCGGTCCGAGCCGCCATCCTCATCGGCATCGGCCTTCTCCTCAACCTCGCCGGCTTTTTGGCGTTTCACAGGGAGCACCTCCGGCTGCCCGGAGTCCTGCAGCGGATCGGTGTCTGCGTCTTCGTTGCCGGAGCGATCTTGCTCTTGGGCGGCGCGCGCGGGGCCGGCTGGTCGGGCGGTCTGCTGCTGCTCGGTTACTGGGCGCTCATGTCCTCCGGACCGCTGGATCCCCAGGGCAACCTCGCAGCGCGAATCGACCGCGCCGTCTTCGGCGTGCACACCTGGAAACCGGGCTGGGATCCCGAGGGTTTGCTCTCGACGCTGCCCGCGATCGCGACGACCCTTCTCGGCGCCGTCGCCGGCGAGCGCCTGCGGACAGGCGCTCCGATGTCGCGAAAGCTCGGAGCGCTGCTGATCGCGGGCATCGCTGCCGTTGCCGCAGGCCTCCTGTGGGGCCGAGTCTTCCCCATCAACAAGAACCTCTGGACGTCGTCCTACGCCGTGCTGATGTCCGGGCTCGCGGCGGTGTGCCTGGCCGTCTGCGTGTGGATCGTGGACGTGCGGCGCTGGAGAGCCGGAGCGGCGCCGTTTCTCTGGCTCGGAAGAAACGCCATCGCGTCCTTCACGCTGGCCACCCTCGGGGCGATCGCCCTGATCGCGATCAGGGTCGCGGGGCTCGAAGGCAGGACGCGCTCGCTCTGGACGACGATCTACCGGACCGCCTTCGACCGCTTCGCAGACCCGCGTCTCGGATCGCTGCTCTGCGCGCTCGCGTACCTCGGGCTCTGGCTCGCGGTCTTCGGCGTGCTGTACAGGCGCCGGATCTTTTTCAAGGTCTGAGGGAACGCTCCGCGGCGCGGGTTCGCAGGGACGCGCGATACGATCCCCGTCATGAAGAAGCCCGATCTGAAAGGGACGCGCAAGCTCATCGGCCGGTACCGGGTGACCTCCGGCAGGAAGTTTCACTTGAAGAATTACGATCCCGCAGACGCCGGCGGGCTTTCTCTGGCCGACGACGACGAACAAAAGCGGCTCCAGCGGGGGGTCCAG
>JBDTXY010000311.1:0-3987 GCA_040005945.1 Acidobacteriota bacterium | reverse complement strand
GCCACGTGGACCTGACGCGGCCGCTCCTGTTCCTCCGCAGCGCGATCGAGCCGCCCGGGACCCCGGCGGCGACGCCGCCCGCGGTTACGCCATGAAGCCCGCCACGCCCCGGCCGGACGGCCGAAAGCCGGCGCAAATGCGCGCCGTCGCGATCGAGACGGGCATCGCCCGCCACGCGGAGGGCTCGGCCCTGATCACGCTGGGCGACACCAAGGTCCTCTGCGCGGCCTCGGTGGAGGAGCGAGTCCCGCAGTTTCTGAAGGGCACCGGCAGCGGCTGGGTGACCGCGGAATACGGGATGCTGCCGCGGGCGACCCACACCCGCTCCGCGCGGGAAGCGGCGCAGGGCCGGCAGGGAGGCCGCACACTCGAGATCCAGCGGTTGATCGGACGCTCGCTCCGGAGCGTGACGGAGCTGCGCGGATTGGGAGAGCGGACGATCACGCTGGACTGCGATGTCCTCCAGGCCGACGGCGGCACGCGCTGCGCGGGAATCACCGGCGCCTGCGTCGCGCTGGCAATGGCCCTGGCCAAGCTGTGCCGCGACGAGCGGATCCCGCGCTGGCCGCTGCGCGAGACGGTAGCGGCGGTCTCCGTGGGAATCTGCGCCGGACAGCCGGTGCTGGATCTGGCCTACCAGGAGGACGCGGAGGCGGACGTGGACTGCAACATCGTCGGAACCGCGGGCGGCGCCTTCGTCGAGATCCAGGGAACCGCGGAGCGGAGGCCGTTTTCCGAGGAGCAGTTCGTGGAGCTGCTCGCGCTGGCGCGCAAGGGGCTCAAGGTGCTTCGGGAGCTCCAGGCGGAAGTGCTGGCGCCGCACGTCGCAGGGATCGACTTCACTTAATCCAGAGCGCCGGACGTCTCCGTCATGACGGAACGATCCGCGTGACGATCTCCTTCTTCCCCATGAGCGCGCGATGGATCGGGCAGCGGTCGGCGATCTCGAGGAGCCTCTGCTTCTGCGCGTCCTCCAGCGGCCCCGAGAGGACGATCTCGCGCGTGATCCGGTCGATCCGGCTGCCGTCGTCCCTCTCGCACTCCGCGCAGTCGCGGGCATGGATCTTCTGCTGGGACAGTCGCACCGTCACGCCTTCGAGGGGCCACTTTTTCCGGTCGGCGTACATGCGCAGCGTCATAGCGGTGCAAGCGCCCAGCGCCGAGAGCAGCAGCGCGTAGGGATCCGGGCCGGCATCGGAACCTCCCGAGGGCACCGGCTCATCGGCCAGGAGCGCGTGCCGGCCCGCCTGGATCCGCTGCGCCAGGGTCTTTCCAATTTCGGTGACGACGACCTCATACGGCGATGGGCTCATGCGCGCCTCCTCCGGAGACTATTCTGACGCGTCACCCCGCTCCCCCGTCTAGAATCGCGGCTCGCGGGGAGGATCAACGGCCATGCCGCTCAAAGTTGGATGTATTGGGCTCGGAACCATGGGCATGCCCATGGCCCGCAGTCTCGCTCGGGCGGGCTTCGCGCTTTCTCTCATGACGCGCACGGCCGCCAAGGCGCAGGCCCTGGCACAGGAGCTCGGCGCTCGCGCGTGCGATTCGCCCGAGCAACTGGCGAGTCAGTGCGACGTGGTCGTCTCCTGTCTGCCGGACTCCCCCGAAGTCGAGGCCGTCCACCTCGGCGCGCAGGGGACCATTCGCGGCGCGGCTCCGGGATTGGTCGTCGTCGATTGCTCGACGATCGCCGCGGAGGCCGCGCGCGCGATCGCGCAGCGGCTCGCGCAGGCGCAGATCGGCCGGCTCGACGCGCCGGTCTCGGGCGGTCAGAAGGGGGCCATCGAAGGCACGCTGACGTTTTTCGTGGGCGGGGAGTCCGCCGCGCTGGAGAAGGCGCGGCCCGTGCTCGCCGCGATGGGCAAGCGGATCACACATCTGGGCGCGGCCGGGGCCGGACAGCTGGGCAAGGCCGTCAACCAGATCATCGTGGCCGGCAACCTGATCGCCGTAGCGGAAGGGATCGCGTTCGCGCAGAAGTCGGGCCTGCCCGCTGAAGCCCTCCACGGCGCGTTGACGGCGGGCGCGGCCAACTCCTGGGCGCTGGAGGTCCTCGGCCGCAAGATGATCGACCGCGACTTCGCGCCCGCCTTCGCGATCCATCATCAGCAGAAGGATCTGGCGATCGTGCTCAAGACCGCGCGCGAGAGTGGCGTGCCCCTGCCCGGGGTCGCGCTCGTGCATCAGCTGCTGTCCGCTCTGGAGGCGCAAGGCCGCGGCGGCGACGGCACGCAGGCCCTCTTGACGCTCTACGAGAAGATGGCCGATCAATCGGCGTGATCGCGGCGGGCGGCATCCGGGCCCTCCTGATCGATCTGGAGGGGACGGTGTTCCAGGAGGGACGCCTGATCCCGGGCGCCGCGGACGCCGTCGCAGAGCTGCGGGCCCGCGGGATCCCTCACGCGTTCGTCACCAACACGACCAGCCGGCCGCGATCCGCGCTGGTGCGCGAGCTCTCGGACATGGGGCTGGAGATCGACCCGGATCGCATACTGACGGCGCCGCGCGCGGCGCGAGACGACCTTGAACGCCGCGGCTTGCGGCGGTGCCACTTTCTCCTGCGGCCGTCGCTCATGGAAGATTTCCCAGGAATCGAGCCGGTCGAGGAATCGCCGCAGGCGGTCATCCTCGGGGACATGGGCGACGGAATGACCTTCGCGCGATTGAACCGCGCCTTCCGTCACATCCTCGCCGGCGCGCCGCTGATCACGCTGGCGCGCAACCGCTAGTGGCGCGGCCGCGATGGGCTGGTGCTCGACGTCGGCGCGTTCGCGGCCGCTCTCGAGTACGCGTCGGGCTGCGAGGCCACGCTGATCGGCAAGCCGTCCCCGCGGTTCTTCGCCGCCGCGCTCTCCTTGCTCGGACAGGATGCCGCGTCCGTCGCGGTCGTGGGCGACGACCTCGAGTCCGATGTGGCCGGCGCACGCGCGGCGGGCATGCGGGGCATTTTGGTGCGCACGGGCAAGTTCCAGGCGCGGGATCTCGACCGGGCGGCCGTGCGCCCCGACGCCGTCTTGGACTCGCTGGCCGAATTGCCGCGGCTGCTCTGATAGGCTCCCCCGCGATGCCCGAGAAGCCTCCCGAGGATCACGCCTCACGCGTCCGCGCATCCTTCGACGCGCTTCATGACCAGGTCGGCTCCCGCCTGGATCCCGCCGGGCGCGAGGCGATCGAAAAGATCCGTGCGGCGGCCACCGCCAAGGATGCGGCGGCGCTCAAGGCTCATTTGGCACAGCTCCAGGAGCACCACGGCTGGCTCTACACGGAGCTGGCCGCGCATCCGCGGGTCGCAAATCTCCTGGACGAGCTGGCGCTGCTGGGCCTCTAACTCCGCGTCAGAACATGCCCTCGGGCAAGGACTGGATCGAGCTGCTCCGGACGACCTTCCGGACTGTGGGCCGCTCGGACATCTCCGGCCTCTATTCCCAGCAGTGGCGGCACGCCAAGGGCAAGCTGACCGCGGATGACCGCGACGCGATCGATCGGGAGCCCAAGCGCATCAAGCGGTTCCTCAAGACGGCCAACAGCGTCCTGTTCGGCCTTTCCCGGCGCCTGGCTCCGGCGCGGCGCGTCGTGTTCCTGGCGGTCCTCGTGTGCCTGGTGCTGTCGATCAACGGACCGTCGTTCACGCACGAATCCGAGAAGATCCACGGCGGGCAGCAAAAGACCGTCGAGTATCACTTCTACTTCGACAACGGCCTGCTGTTCGCGGCGTCGATGTTGCTGGGACTGTTGCTCGCCATGGAGCTCGTCGACAAGATCAACTACCGCGACGAGCTCGAGCTCGCGCGGGATCTCCAGGCGAGCCTGATTCCGCGCACGCTGCCGCAGAGCGGCGCGTTCGATCTCGGCGCGTACAACGCGATCGCGAACACGGTCGGCGGCGACATCTACGATTTCGTGCCGCTCCCCGACGGCCGGTTGGCGGTCCTCTTCGGCGACGCCTCCGGGCACGGCATGGCGGCCGGGCTGATCATGGCCGTC
>JBDTXY010000310.1:0-4003 GCA_040005945.1 Acidobacteriota bacterium | reverse complement strand
CATGGAAGGACGGTTTCTTTACTTCCCGACTCGAGAGCTCGCCGCCACGCCCCAGGCGCTGGGTTTGAGGGCCGAGGAGCTCTCGGTCTTGACGGAGGACGGGGTCCGGCTGCACGGCTGGTGGATCCAGGGAGTGCGGGGCCGCGCGGTGCTGTTCTTCCACGGCAACGCCGGCAACGCCGGGGACCGTCTCGATCGCGCGCGGATCTTGAATGAGCGATTCGGCCTGGACGTCTTCTTGGTCGACTATCGCGGCTACGGCCGCTCGGAGGGCCACCCCTCCGAAGAGGGGTTGTACCGGGACAGCCGCGCCGTGCATGAGATCGCGTTGGACCGCGGCTTTCGTCCCGGACAGATCGTCGTGTTCGGGGAATCGCTGGGCTCGGCGGTCGCGATCCAGCTGGCCATCGACCGCCCCTGCGCCGGCGTCATCCTCGAGACGCCGTTTCTGTCGATCGCGGCGATGGCACGGAAGTACTACCCGTTCGTCCCGACCATTCTCATCCGCACCCGGTTCGACAACGAAGGCAAGATCGGCGCGGTCGCGCCGCCCAAGCTTTTTTTGATCGCGGAGCGGGACGAGGTGGTTCCCGCGGACCAGGGCCGCCGGCTTTTCGAACGGGCGAAGGATCCGAAGACGCTCTTCGTGATCCCCGGTTCCGGACACAACGACACCTACGTCTCCGGCGGCGAGCCGTACTGGAAGGCGTGGACGCAGTTTCTCGCGAGCTTGCCGGCCGGCGGCTAGTTAGCGGGAGACCGGCTGGGTGAGCCGGTTGTACTTCTTCAGGATCCGCTGCAGCTCGTCGTGCGGCAGCGCCTTGACGGTGAACCCGTTGGCACCGGTCATCGTCTCGGCCGCCACCATCGCGTTCACGATCGCCTCCTCGGTGGCCTGGACCGTTGCCGCGAAAAGCGGATTCATCCGGTCGTTGGGCAGCATCGTGAGGGAGACGGTACCCGTCGGCTTCGCCGCGCCGGGGTTGGCGGTCGAGAAGGACAGGAAGAGATCGCCCGATCCGTTTCCGGAGCGCGATCCCGTGCGGGCGAGGCCCAGCGAGGCACGGCGCGCCAGGCGTTTCAACTGGTGTCCAATCACGGGCGCATCGGTCGCGACCACGATGAGGATCGAGCCCGCGTCCTCGTCTCGCGCGCCCTTGCCCGTGATCTCGGCGCCGACCGGGACGCCCGCGATCAGCAGGTCCGGCTTGCGTCCGCAGTTACACTGGACGAGCACGCCGACGGTGTAGCCCCCCGCGGCGTCGGGCAGCTTCCGCGAGGACGTCCCGATGCCGCCCTTGAACCCATTGCAGATCATCCCGGTGCCCCCGCCGACGCTGCCCTCGGCGACCGGCCCGCCGCGCGCCGAGGAGAGCGCCTCGAAGACGTTCGCCTGCTTGACGTGAAAGCCGTTGATGTCGTTCAACTCGCCGTCCCACGTTTCCCCCACCGTGGGGTTGGACCACCAGTAGCCGGTCGCGTCCGCGTCTCCCTGCTTGACGCGCCAGGCGATCGTCGCTTCGTGCACGGCGCCGATGCTGTGGGTGTTGGTCAGCATGACCGGGCCCTCGAGAAACCCGGATTCTTCGATCCAGTGCGCGCCCGTCAATTCGCCGGCGCCGTTCAAGTCGAAGACTCCCGCGAAAACCGCATCCGAATTGGTCTGCTTGCCGCGCGGCACGACCGCCGTGACCCCCGTGCGGACGGGACCCTCTCCGACTTTGAGCGCTCCCTCGCCGCGGATGATCGTGCTCTGCCCGACCTCGACGCCGCGCACGTCAGTGATCGCGTTGAGCGGACCGGGGGTCCCTTCGAAGGGAACGCCCAGGTCGCGGGCGCGGGGGCGGTCCGCCGCGAAGACCCGCGCCGCCAAAGCCAGTCCAATGATTCCGTAGAGGGTCCGTGCCATGCGTGGCGATTTCATGTGGCGAAGTTTACCCGGAGAAGCCTCCGCGTCGGGCGCGGAGATTCCGCGACGTTTGTGGTAGATGAGAGCTGTGACGAACGTCGGAATCCTCGGCTTCGGCCGGATCGGCCGCAGCCTCTTTCGCATTCTCCACGATCATCCGACGATTCGGCTGGCCGTCATTCGCGACGTCGCGGAGGCCGATCAGCTCCAGTACCTGCTGCGCTTCGACACGATCCTGGGCCGATTCCCGGAGCCCGTTTCCATCGCGGATGAATTCCTGCGGGTGGGCGACCGCCGCATCCGGATCCTGACCGGGAAGGCCTCCGACGCCGTGCCCTGGGGCGAGCTGGGCGTGGACACGGTCTTCGAGTCGACGTCGCAAACGCGGTCGCCGGAGCAGCTGCAGGCGCACCTGGCCGCCGGCGCCCGCCGCGTGATCGTGTGCGGCCCCACGCGGGAGCCCTGCGACGCCCTGGCCGTGGCCGGATTGACGGACGACCGGATCGAGCCGCGGCATCGCATCGTCTCGATCGCGTCGCCGACCGTGCAATGCGTCGCGCCTCCGCTGCGCGTGCTTCAGGACGCCTTCGGCATCCGGCGCGCCGTGTTCACCGCGGTGCATTCCTACACCAGCGCCCATCACCTGGCGGATGCGCCCTCCGCGGACCTCCGGCGCGGGCGCGCCGCCGCGGCGAACATCGTTCCGCAGTCTTCGCGGTCGGAGGAGATGCTGGTCGAGCTCTTGCCGGAGCTCTCCGGCCGCTTGTCCGGATTCGCGTTGAACGTGCCCGCCCACAACGGCTCGGCGGTGGACCTGGTGTGCTGGCACGAGAAGGACGTGAGCGTCGAGACCGTCCGCGAGGCGTTTCGAGCCGCGGCCGAGCAGAGCCGGTGGGCTCGCTCCCTGGACGTCACGCCGGACCCCATCGTCTCCTCCGACGTGACGCGCTCCACCTTTTCGAGCACCTTCGATTCGCTCGCGACGATGACGCTTTCCGGCCGGGTTTCCAAGACCCTCTCCTGGTTCGACGCGGGCTTCTCGTTCGCGCAGCGGGCGGTCGACCTCGCCGAGCGGTTCGCGCAGCGGGAGGGGGCGCCGTGACGGTAAGCGTCGGGATCAACGGGTTCGGGCGCATCGGGCGGGCCGTCCTGCGGGTCGCGTTCGAGCGCGAGGGCGTGGAGATCGCGGCGATCAACGATCTCTACGAGAACGCGCAGCTGGCGTACCTGCTCCAGTACGACACGGTCATGGGGATCTTTTCGCGGCGAGTCGAACACCACGCCGAATTTCTGACGGTGGACGGCCGGAGCATCGCCATGACGAAGGAGAAGGATCCGGCGAAGATTCCGTGGTCGAGCCTGGGCGTCGACATCGTCGTCGAGTCGACCGGAGTCTTCCGCACGCGGGAGTCGCTCGAGCCGCACCTGAAGGCCGGAGCCCGGAAGCTGGTCTTAACCGTTCCCGCCAGGGACGAGATCGACGCCATGATCGTGATGGGCGTCAACGATCACACGCTGCGGCCGGAGCACCGCATCGTGTCCAATGCCTCCTGCACGACCAACTGCCTGGCGCCGATCGCCAAGATCCTGGACGAGGCCTTCGGCATCGAGGAGGGCTTCATGACGACGGTCCACGCGTACACGAACGACCAGCGGCTGGCCGACGTGCCACACAAGGACCTGCGGCGCAGCCGCGCGGCGGCTACGAACATCATCCCCACGACCACCGGCGCCGCGCGCGCGGTCGGGAAGGTCCTGCCGCAGTTGCGCGGCCGCCTGGACGGGATGGCCATGCGCGTACCGGTCCCGGACGGCTCGGTCGTGGACCTGACGTGCCGCCTGCGCCGATCCGTCACCGCTCGAGAGGTCAACGCCGCCGTCCGCGACGCGGCCGCGGGACCGATGGGGGGCGTCGTCGAGTACAGCGAGGTGCCGCTGGTCTCTTCCGACATCATCGGCAATCCCCACTCTTCGATCTTCGACGCGCTCTCGACTCACGCGGCCGGCGACGAGTACCTGAAGGTCATCGCCTGGTACGACAACGAGTGGGGCTACTCGAACCGCGTCGTCGATCTCGCCCAGCGTCTGGCCGCC
>JBDTXY010000309.1:0-4011 GCA_040005945.1 Acidobacteriota bacterium | reverse complement strand
ACGATGTAGGGCTGGGAGATCGTCTGGCTGGCGGCGATCGGCAGCGGATGGTCCTCGTAGGCGTGGTCGCGCTGCGACGGATCCACGAAGAGATGCCGGGGAACCTTGCCCATGGCCGCCAGAACGCGCGGGTCTCGCACGCCGCGCGCGGCGATCTGGGTCTCCACCATCCGCGCTCGGCTCTCTTGATCGGCGGGTTTCTGGGCCGACGTCACGTTCGTGGAATCCTCCGGGCGGCGGTTGCAGCCGGAAGCGGCGGCAAGCGCCAACATCAGGAAGAATACGCCCGGGCGCATGGGGCCTCGGATCATGGAGCGGCCGCCGCCGCGTACACGATCCGGCCGCCCACGATGGTCATGGCCACCGGAGTCGCCGCGATGTCCTCCTCCGCGGCGGTCATGGGGTCTTGCGCGAAGACCGTCAGGTCGGCCGCGAAGCCGGGCGCGATGCGTCCCCGCCAGGTCTCTTCGAACGCGGCGAAGGCCGCATCCGAGGTAAACAGGGCCAACGCCTCGGCACGCGAGAGTTTCTCGGCGGGGCGCCACCCTCCCGGGGGCTGTCCGGATCCATCGCGTCGCGTCACTGCTGCGTAGAACCCCCGGAGCGGGTTCTCCGATTCCACCGGCGCGTCGCTCCCGCCGGCCAGCCGGGCTCCTGCGACCTTCAGACGCCTCCACGCATAGGCGCCGGCGATGCGCGCCGGCCCGATCCGGGCCTGCGCCCAGGGCATGTCGGAGGTGGCGTGCGTGGGTTGGACCGACGCGATGACGCCGTAGCGGGCGAACCTCGGGAAATCCTCGGGCGCGATGACCTGTGCGTGCTCGATCCGCGGGCGGCTCGCGCCCTCCGGCGCATCCGCCACGGCCAGCGCCGCCGCCTCGAATGCGTCGAGGGCGACCCGATTGCCGCGGTCTCCGATCGCATGGATCCAGACCTGCCAGCCGGCGCGGCGCGCGTCCCGGGCGATCTCGGCCAGACGGTCCGGGGCCGTCACGAGGAGACCGCGTTTCCCGGGCTCGTCGCTGTAATCGGCCAGCAGCGCCGCGCCCCGGCTTCCCAGGGCGCCGTCGGCGTAGGCCTTCACGGCACGGATGGTCAGGAAGTCGGCGCCGCCGCCCAAGCGCGGGCCCTTCTCGAGAGAAGCTGGAAAGTTCACGTGGTCCGGCGATACGGTCGCGTAGACGCGGATCGCGAGCGCGCCGCGCGAGGCCAGGCGCTCGAGCGCGGCGATCGCCTCCGGGCCGTATCCCGAGGCGTCCTGGATCTCGGTCAACCCCAGCGCCGCGCACGACGCCGCGCCGGAGAGCAGGCGGCGCTCCAGGTCCGCCGCGGTCGGAGGCGGCAGCACGCGGACGACCAGCGCCATCGCGTTGTCCACGAGCACGCCGCTGGGAGACCCGTCGGACCGCCGCAAAATCCGGCCGCCGTCCGGGTCGCGGGTGGCCGCATCGATGCCGGCGGCCTTCAGCGCGGCCTGATTGACCCACATCGCATGGCCGTCCACCCGGCGGGCCACGGCGGGCCGGCCTCCGACGGCACTGTCCAACGCGCGGGCGTCCGGGAACTCCGCGCCCGGCCAGAGGTTCTGGTCCCATCCCCGGGCCTCCACCCACACGCCCGGGGGCAGCGCGGCGGCGGTCTTGGCGATCCGCGCCGCGGCCTCCTCCGCGTCGGCGGAGCCTCGCAGGTCGGCGATCTCCTTGGACTTGCCCAGCTCCGTCAGGTGCATGTGCGCGTCGGCCCAGCCCGGAAAGACGAAGCGGCCCTTCAGGTCCACGACGCGCGCGTCCTTGGCCTGCCGCCGCGCCTTCGCCGGATCCCCCACGAACAGGATCTTCCCGTCTCCGACGACGATCGACGCCTTGCGCGGCGCCGCATCGGGGGCCGCGTAGACCACCCCGCCCTCGAACAGCAGATCCGCTTTCGGAGGCTCCGCGGACGCGAGCAGAATCGCCAAGAGGAGCAACACGGACCGATCTTAACCGAGCCGCGCGGACGGTTTGGATCCGGGGGACGGTCTCAGTGCGTGCGCTGGACCAGCAACAGCGTCTGGTCGTCGTACTGGGGGACGTCGGATGCAAAGGCGCCAACGGCGTCGAAGACCCGGCCGCAGATCTCCGCGGGGCCGCCGTCGGCGAGCAAGCGCGAGAGCCGGTCCATGCCGAATTCCTCATCGGCGGCGTTCAAGGCCTCGGTGACTCCGTCGGTGTAGACGCACAGGAGATCTCCCGGCGAAAGCTCGAGCGTCTCCTCCCCCCAGATCGCATTGGGAAACATCCCCATCGGGACTCCGGTCGCCTTGAGCAGCTCGAAGTCTCCCGCGGCCCGCCGCAGAATCGCGGGGTTGTGCCCCGCCGAGACGTAGCGGAGAGTCCCGGTGGCGGGTTCCAGCACGCCGAAGAAGGCGGTCAGGAACTTCCGCGTGGCCGCGTAACGTTGCAGGTGCCGGTCGATGCGGGACACCAGGTCCGGGATGCTGGCCGCCTCGTCGATTTGGAGGTGCACCGCGGCGTGCACCGTCGACACCAGGAGGGCCGCCGGTACGCCCTTGCCCGAGACGTCGGCGACCAAGAAAGCGAGGCGTCCCCCGGAGAGCGGGAAGAAATCGAAGTAGTCTCCGCCGACCTGGCGCGTGGGGATGTTGCGGGCCGCAATGTCCAACCCGGGCACCCGCGGCAGGTCCCGCGGCAGGATCTGGCGCTGGATGGCGGCGGCGAGCTCGAGCTCTCGCTCGATGCGCTCCTTCTCGATCGCCGACTTGTGGAGGCGCGCCGTCTCGATCGCGGCGGCGGCCTGATTGGCGAACAGGGACAGCAGGCGCGCGTCGGTCGCCGAGAAGTCCAGCACGCGCCCGTCGCGCGACTCCTTGTCGGCGACCGCCAGGACGCCCAGCCGCCGCCCGGCCACCGAGATCGCCACCGCGAGGCACTTCTCACACGAGGACAGCGGCATCCCCGCGGTGGGGGCGCCCGCCGCCGCGTTGTTGATGACGCCGCCTTCGGGGAGGATCCAGGCGGAGGCGTCGCGCGACGCGATGACCTCGCCCCCGACGCTGCGCTCCAGCAGGACCGCGCCGGAGTCTTCCAGCAGGACCAGCGTTCCCTTTCCGGCGTCGGTCAACGAGATCGACCGGAAGAGCACTTCGTCGGCCAGGGAGGAGAGGTCGAGCTGGCCGCCCAGCGAAAGCCCAAGGTCGTACAGGGACTCCAGCTCCAGCAGCCGCGCCTTGAGCTCGAACTCCGCGTCCCGGACCAGCCGGGCCAGGCGATGGGCTCCCACCAGCGAGCCAAAGAGAAAGGCCAGCATCGCGGCGTTTTCCAGGGGCTCCTCGCCGGGCATGCCCAGCAGGCGAAGCAGGCCGTGGATCTCGCCCTCCGTCGCCAGGGGCACCCACAAGTCCCCCTCGTGGAGAAACGCGCCCTCCGGAAGCGGATCCGGAATCTCGCCCGGGTCCACGCGGCCCGAGAGCTTCCGGCTCGTGCGCACCCAAGCGTCCCGCTCCTTGAGATACACCGTGGCGTCGCGCGCCCCGGTCGCGATCAAGGCCGCCTCGGCGATGCGCGACGGCAGCGGATCCTCAGACTCGAGGATTCCCGCGATCCGCCGCCAGAGCTCTTCGAGGCGGGCGGCCGGAGAGATGGGAGCCGGAGCGGTCATGCGAACGGGCGCCGTCCGATCAGGCGGGCTTGGGCTCGACGCCCCGCAGCGCATCGTCCTGGGTCGGATAGATCTCGGCGTATTGGGCCAGGCCCATGATGCGGAACGTCTTGTCGATGGTGGGCGTCAGGCCGCAGAAGGCCAACACCCCCTTGCGGTCCATGACCTTTTCGAGCACCTCGATCAGTATTGAGATACCGATCGAGTTGACGATCCGCGTCTTTTCCAGGTTCAGGACCAGCGCGCGCACGCCCCCCTCCAGATGCGAATAGGCCTCCCGCGCGATCTCTTCCCCGCCTTGGTTGTTGATGTAGCCGTCGGTCCATAGGATCGCGACGTTGCCCCGACGCTCCG
>JBDTXY010000308.1:0-4018 GCA_040005945.1 Acidobacteriota bacterium | reverse complement strand
GAGTAATCCAAAATCCAAAATCCAAAATCCAAAATTATTGTTGATCGCGCCGCTCTTCCTCATCGCCTCTCCGCTCTTCACACTCGACTTTCCCCCTCTCACCCCCGACCCTGCGGCCTTCCAGGCGCGGCGCGAGAAATTCATGGCTCAGCTGGGGCCGCATTCGATCGCCGTCCTGCGCTCGGCGCCGCTGCGGACCATGACCAACGACGTCGAGTACCTCTATCATCAGGATCCGGACTTCTACTATCTGACCGGCATCGAGGAGGAGGACGCGACGGCGGTCTTTCGGCCCGATGCGCCGGACCACTTGCGCTACCTCCTCTTCCTGCGGCCGCGCGATCCCCGCATGGAGGCCTGGCTGGGCGTGCGCGTCGGGCCCCAGGAAGGGGTCAAGGCTTACAGCGCCGATGCGGCTTACGCGCTGGATGAGTTTTCCGGGAAGATGCACTCGTACGATCGGGCCACGCACACTGCGGGCGGGTATCTGGCCGGAGTCGAGAAGCTGTATCTCGCCGAGGGTGGCGACGCGGAATGGGCCGCGAAGTTCCGCGCCGAGTTCGACCCGTTGAAGTCGGAGCACAACGGCCCCTCCGCGCTGATCGACGCGCGCGCGATCGTCCACGAGATGCGACTGATCAAGGACGCGGAGGAACTGCGGTTCGTGCGGCGGGCCGCCGAGATGTCCGCCCGGGCGCACACGCGCGCGATGGCGGCGGTCGGGCCCGGCAAGTACGAGTTCGAAGTGCAGCAGGCGCTGGACGGCTACTGTTTCGCCAACGGCGCTCGGCACATGGCCTATCCGTCGATCGTCGGTTCCGGACCCAACGCATGCACCCTCCACTACGATCAGAGCAGCCGCCAGATGAGAGACGGCGAGTTGCTGTTGAACGACTCGGGAGCCGAGTGCGGCTATTACGCGACCGACATCACGCGCACCTATCCAGTCAACGGCCATTTCTCCCCGGAGCAACGCGCGATCTACGAGATCGTCTTGGCCGCGCAGAAGGCCGCCCTGGCTCTGGTCAAGCCCGGGGCCACGCACGAGGACATCGAGAAGAAGGCCGCGCAGGTCCAGACCGAGGGTCTCGTGCGCTTGGGCCTGCTCTCGGGCGATCCGGCGCAGATCCTCAAGAGCCAGGGCCAAATGCGTCTGACCCTCCACGGGGTATCGCACTGGGTGGGCCTGGACGTCCACGACTCGGGCGCCTACGAGCTCGCGGGCAAGTCCCGCTCTCTGGCGCCGGGAATGGTCTTCACGATCGAGCCCGGGATCTACATCCCGGCCAATACGCAGGGCGTCGATCCCAAGTGGTGGAACATCGGCGTGCGCGTCGAGGACACGATCTTGGTCACCGCGGACGGATCCGAGTGCCTCTCCTGCGCCGCGCCGCGGGAGATCGCGGACGTCGAGAAGGCGGTCGCGGCCGGGAAGTAGGTCAGCGACGGCCGTCACCGGCCGCCGAAGCTGAAGTAGAGTTGCGGCCAGATTTCGGATGACGAGACGGCTGGCCTCGGTTGTCGTGGCGCTGAGCCTCCTGCTCGGTTGTCGCAAGACGCCATCGCCGGCCGTTCCGTCCAGAACGCCTGTTCCAAAACCGACACCCCAGGAAGGCCGTGTGCGAATCCTCGAGCGGCGGCCCACCCTCGGGGACGTTCGGAAGGCGCCGCTCGCAGAGGCGCGGGGAAAGTTGGATGATCTCTACCGCCTGCGCCCGGACCGGCGATTCATGGCAGCCGTGGCCGCGACCAAGCGGATCCTTCGCGGCGGGGAACGGGCGTCGATCCAGCTGAGTTTCAACGCCGGGACCTGGAGCATCGCATGCGATGGCCAGGCCGTCGGCAACCTTCCGGAGTTTCCGTCTTACGCCGACGCGTTGACGCTGCTCCGAGCTTGGGCGACTTCACTCAAGCCTCCCGGTCAAGCCGCATCGGATGCAGCGGCGCCTTCCACGATCGATGGCGAAATCGATCAGTTTTCGCGTCCTCACCTCGCCGCGGCCCTGGCGGCGGTCGATCGCGGCTGGAATCGGTCGGCTCCGGACGCGCGGCTCGCGCACTCGGCCGGCCGCGCCCTCACCCTCCTGATGTTTCAGAGCTTCGACAGCCTCGAATTGACCAACGACATCGCCGGCCAGGCCTTAGCCGCGCTGATCATCGCGGAAACACTCGGGAGCGAGCGCGTCGATTGGGAAGAGGCCCTTCTGGGTTCGATGCTCGGGTATTCCACCGAGGCCAGAGAGATGGGGCGACGCCTGGGTCCTCGAGACCCGGTCCGCTTATATGTCGAGGGCAATACGGCTGGGCTGCCAGCGTTGGCCGAGGCGCATCCCAAGGATGCATTCCTGGCGTACCTGGCGGTGCGATCGCTGCCGGTCGCCGGGCGCCTCCCGCAGTGGGAATCCTGGGTCCGATCGCATTTCTTCTCGGAGGAAAACGCTCTGCCGACGTTTCACGCGGGGTTGGCGCTCGATCAGTTTGAATCCAATCCCTCCTTCGCCGAGGGGGTGATCGGAACGTGGATGCGCGAGTTCGATCCTCCCGCCTCAAGACAGGGCGACCAGACTTCGCTTTCGGGAGAGCCTGCGCCACCCGTTCAACGGCTCATGGACCAATACCTGGAGAGCCTCCGCCAGGCGCTCCAGAAGAAGCCGGCGGGTCTCCTGCGGCGTTTCGAGGAGGGGCTCGCCAAGCGCCCGGCGCCGGGCCCGGGGCCGTTCTGGGATGCCGAGGCCGATCGCGCCTGGACGCGCGCTTCGTTCTATGCAGCGATATTCGTGTTGGGCCGGCACTATCTGGATCAGCTCTCGACGGAGGAAGGCGCCGCCGCCTACGCCAGTTTCCTGCAGGACGCTCCGCCGGGAATCGGCTCCGACTATGTGAGCTGGTATCAGCACCTCACGGCTGCCAAGAGGGGCCAGGGCGAAATGACACTCGTGCGACAGGACGTCTTGCACGGCCGTCTGGGATTTGTCGCGGCGTTGCGAAGCTATCAAGCCGTCAAGCGATCGCTCGTGCTGGAGAGGGAGTCGATTCCGGAGGCGATATCGGGTCTCGCAATCCAGCTCGATAGCCGTCCGTATGTGCGCGTCCAGCTGCTCGCTCCACTCGAGGAGGAGGCGGTCGATCCGATTCGGGTCGCCAAGCTATGCCTGCACTGCCGGGAGCGTTCGAACAGTGCCGCGGAAGCGTGGTCCGCAGCCTGGTGTTCCGTCGATCTGGGAGACTCCAGAAGTCTCCTCCGTATCGCCTCGGACCCCTCACAGACCGTCGAGAGGCGTGTAGCCATCGTCGAGCTAGTCAATTATTGGGAAGACATTGCGCCAGGCCAGCTCCGGTCCACCTATCGGCGGCTCGTGGAGGAAACCGGATACGGGCGCGTGGCGGTTCGTCCATATGTTCTCTGGCTCGACAGCGTGAAGGACTACGGTGAGCAGCTGCGCGTGGTCGACGGGTTCCTCGCGCACAATCCCTCCGACGATTTGACGCACGCGATCTACATCGGTCGCCGCGCACATTGTCTTTCGATGCTCGGCCGCCACGCCGAAGCCTGGAAGGTCATCGAGCCCGCGCTGGGCAGCGGGCAGGGCTCCGTGATGTCTTGGGGCGCCGAGATCCTGTCGAAGCTGGGACGATCCGACGAGGCCTTGGCTCTGGCACGGCAATCCGCACAGCGTTACCCCGATAGCGCTGAAACGCGCGCCGACCTCGCGCGATACCTGTGGCTTGCGAGTCGCGACAGCGAGGCAGCGCTCGAGCTCGGGGACCGGCGTTTCACCGGGTCTCAGGACCCGTGGCAGTACCCATTCGCCCGGGCCTTCGCGGAAACCTTCGGCGCCCTTCCTGCCGAGCGGGCCGTGCGCGCATTCCAGACCCTTCAAGAGCAGAAGATTCCGTATTGGTGGCTGGAATATCTTCCGGAAAAACTCGGCGATGAAAAGCATCCGGAGCACGCCTTCCGCCTGTTCGAGATTCTTCGGGGGACGGGGAGCTACGAGTACCCGTGGTCCAAGGCCAG
>JBDTXY010000307.1:0-4023 GCA_040005945.1 Acidobacteriota bacterium | reverse complement strand
TCGGCCTGTCTCCACGTCACCAGCGAAACGGCCAACCTGGCCCGCACGCTCACGGCCGGGGGAGCCGATCTGGTGCTCTGCGCCTCCAATCCTCTGTCCACGCAGGACGAGGTGACCGCTTCGCTGGTCGTCGACTACGGGGTCGGCGTCTTCGCCATCAAGGGCGAGAACCACACCACGTACTATGAGCACATCCGCGCCGCCCTGGAGCATCGGCCCCACATGACCATGGACGACGGAGCGGATCTGGTCTCCTCGCTGCTCTTCCTGTCCCTGGGCCGCGACGCCGAGGTCGACCCGGTCATCCGGCAATGGGCGAAGGGACTCACGGCCGACGACCGCAAGGCGCTCTTCGACGGGATCATAGGAGGCACGGAAGAGACGACGACCGGCGTGATCCGCCTCAAGGCCATGGAGAAGGCGGGAGTGCTTCGGTTCCCGGTCGTGGCCGTCAACGAGGCCAAGACGAAGCATTTCTTCGACAACCGATACGGAACGGGGCAGTCCACGTTGGACGGGATCGTGCGGGCCACCAACCTGCTGGTGGCGGGCTTGAACGTCGTCGTCGCCGGGTACGGCTGGTGCGGCCGCGGCGTCGCGATGCGCGCGCGGGGGTTGGGGGGCCAGGTCATCGTGACCGAGCTCGATCCGACCAAAGCGATCGAGGCGGCGCTGGACGGCTACCGCGTCATGACGATGGCCGAGGCCGCCCCGCTGGGCGACATCTTCGTGACGGTCACCGGGAACAAGGGCGTGCTGCGCGACGAGCACTTCCGCGCCATGAAGGACGGAGCCGTCGTGTGCAATTCCGGGCACTTCAACGTCGAGATCGACATCCCGGCCCTCGCGAATCTGGCGCGGGAGCGGCGGCAGATCCGCGAGTTCGTGGAGGAGTACGCGCTGCACGACGGCCGGCGGATCCACCTGCTGGCCGACGGGCGGCTGATCAACCTCGCCGCCGCGGAGGGGCACCCGGCCTCGGTCATGGACATGTCGTTTGCGAACCAGGCCCTCGCGGCGGAATTCATGGTCCGCAATCACGCCACCCTGGAGCGCAGGGTCTACGCCGTTCCGGAGGACATCGACCGCGAGATCGCGCGCCTGAAGCTCGCCTCGATGGGAATGACGATCGACACGCCAACCTCCGAGCAGCAGAAGTACATGGACTCCTGGGAAGAGGGCACCTAGCCCCGACGATCCCTAGGTTCGCATCCGCAACAGAAAGTAGACGGCGGCCAGCCCGAAGAGCACGTTGGGGGACCACGCCGCCAGCGCCGGAGGTAGGGCCCCCACGTCGCCGAGCTTGGTTAAGAACGCGGCCGCGATGAGGGACGCGATCCCCAGGACCAGGCCCACGCCGATCCCCGCCAGGGCGCCCCGCCGGCCGACGCCGAAAGCAAACGGCGTCGCCAGCATCGCCATGACCAGCATGAGCACGGGCTGGGACAGCTTCGACTGGAGCGCTGTCTCCAGGCTGCCCGTCGGGTAACCGCCCGAGCGCAGCCGGCGGGTCAGGCGCTCGAGCTCCCGAAAGCGCATCTCCTCGGGCCGCCGGCGCGTCGCGGTCACGGCCTGCGGCGGATCCCCGTTGACGCGCTGCTCCAGGAAGACCCGATAGGGGAACGGCCCGTCGTCCGAAAACTCCCGCGTCCATCCCTGGCGCAGGAGCCAACTGTGGCCGTTCCACGAGGCCTCGCGGGCCGCGATCCGTCGGATGAGCCGGAAGTCCGCGTCGAACTCGAAGAGCGTCACGGAGAGCAGCGCGTTCCTGCCGGCGTCGCCTTCCTCGCGATGCCAGATCGCGCCGTTCTGGGCCAGATACCAGTTGTGCTCCCCGGGGCTGGCCACGCCCGCGTCCACCGGCCGGCCGTAAATCTCGTTGCGGTACCGCGTCTGTCTTTGTTCGGCGAAGGGAAGCAGATACTCGGACAGCGCGAAGGAGCACAGGGCGCCCAGCGCGGCCGTCACGAGAACCGGCGCCGCCAGCCGCCGCATGGAGACTCCGGAGGCGCGGAACGCGATGTCCTCATTGTTCTTGGACAGCACGCCCAGGCCCACGAGTGTGGCCAGCAGGACGGCGAACGGCGCGATCTGAATCGCGATCGAAAAGAGGAAGTACCGGTAGTAACCCACGAGGGCCTCGGAGGACGGATGGTGGCGCGCCACCTCATCGACCTTGTCCGCGTAGTCCACGATGACCGCCAGAAGGATCGCGGACAGAAACACCAGCGCCAGGGCGGAGAAGAAGCGAGCCAGGACGTAGCGATCCATCAGGGACAGGATCCGCAGCCGCGCCCTGGGGACGCTGCGCGCGCCCGCGGCGGGAGCCTGCACCCGGGCCGCATCCGGACGCGGACGCGTGTGACGGGGGGCCCGGAGAGAGCGGGGCCGCAGGGCGGCCAGGCCTCCGCCGACCACGAGCAGGACGTTGGCCGCCCACATCGCCGCGCCCGGAGACACGCGGCCTTCCTGGGCCCAGGTCTCGCCGCTGGTGAGCAGCACGTAATAGACCATCAGGATCGCGAGCGACAGGGCGAAGCTGGCGCCGCGCCCGCCGCGGCGGAACGACTCCGCCAGCGGGATTCCCACCAACGCGAAGGCGATGCAGGCGAAGGGAATCGCGAACTTCTTGTGGATCTCGACCCAGGCCAGACGCTGGCGAGCCGCGTTGGTCCCTTGGTGGGCCGTGCTCCAGAGCTGCGCGAATTCCTGGGAGCGCATGCCGCTGTCCGACCTGACCCGGGCATTCGGGGCGCCGCCGAATTCCCCGGCCAAGAGCAGCCGCTGCGACTCGTTGCGGCTGATGCGGTAGCGCGTCGGATCCTCGGGATCCAACTCGTGGACGGTGGAGCCGAAGAGGTCCAACCACAGCTGGTCGCCTTCCAACGCCAGCGCCCCGCGCCGCGCCACGATGATGCGGTACGGCGGCTCGGTGGCCTCGCCCAGCATCAGGAAGATCCCTTCGAAGGACCGGCCGTCGGGAGCGACCCGATTGAAGAAGAACGTGATGCCGGGTCGCGGCTCGCGAAAGGTCCGCGGCGCCACGACGTTGACGATCGAGGTCGCCGCCAGCCGGACCATGGACCGCTCCAGGATCTGGTTGGCCGGGGGGAGGACGACGTTGTAGAGGATCAGCACCACGACCGAGAGGGCGGCGGCGCAGGCCAGCACCGGGCGGTACAGGGCCGCCGGGCCCACGCCGCAGGAGCGCAGCGCGATGAGCTCTGAATCCGCGCCCAGCCGGCCCAGGCCGACCAAGACCGCCAACAGGAAGGCCATGGGGATCGTCAGGACGACCATCCATGGCAGCGAGAGCAGGGCAAGCTTGGCGACATCCACGAAGCTCGCGCTCCGGCGCACGGCGAAATCCGCGAGGAAGAGGATGGTCCGGATCAGCAGGATGAAGGTGTAAGCAGCCAGGCCCAACAGGAAGGGCGGCGTGAGCTCCCGGACGATCGACCGAAAGATCAGGCGCATCGGCCTTCGATACTGCCGGGGAGCCGCGGTGAAGTAAAGCGCAGCGCCGCGGCCCAGGTCAGAGCGTCCTTCGATCGGCGAAATAGCCCCAGCAAGAGGGTTATGTAAAGCGCGGGAGGGTCAAGCTACAGCCCGTCGCAAGGGCGCTTTGCATAACCCGTATGATTAGACATAATATATCTTATCGGACGCTACCGTGGGTGTGCGCGTCGGCCGTCACGGCGCCCTCTTCGACATCCCGAGCGTCGCGAGGAGGGTCCCTCGTCGCGGTGCTCCTCGGGATGACGCGGGGGGTTGGACTCCCCTAGCCCTTCCTCGTGATCTCCAGCGCTCCCGACTCGAGTTGCTTGATGACGCCCTTGAGCGCGTCGATCAACTCCGCCTTCGCAACCCGCGACTTGTGGAACGCGATCGCCAGACGGAAGGGTCCGTCCTTGGGTTTGTAGACGAACTGGAACGCACGCGCCTTGGCCTTCCCGGACGCGGCGGATTTCTGGTCGCGAAGATCCTCTCGCGTGGAGCCGCCAACGACCATCGCGATCGCCT
>JBDTXY010000306.1:0-4023 GCA_040005945.1 Acidobacteriota bacterium | reverse complement strand
CTCCGCCTTCGGCACGATCTCGCGGTTGCGCTCGACGGCGACGCGGGGGGTGGCGACGCGCAGACGCAGGAGCAAGTCCGCGATCGAGGTGCCCGCAGGCAAGCGCATGGCCTCGCCGTTGACCGTGACTTCGAGCTCGGGCATCAGGCCTTCTGAATCGGAAATTGGATCTCGGCGCTCGCGTCGGGAGCGGTCACGCGGATCACGGCGGCGGCGGTGCCGTTGGGGTGCGGCGGAATCATGAAAGAGATCGGGCATGTCCCGTCCGAGGCGGTCTTACCCTGAAAGACGGTCGACCCGCGGGCCGCGGTCGACAGGATCCGGACCTGAACCGTCGCGCCGGCGAGGGCGCGGGCAGGCGAGCCGGTCGCGGCCTTGAGCCGGGTCTGGACCGGCCGGCCCGAAACGAAGTTGGGAGTGGGCGAGAGCGTCAGCATGACGTCGTCCGGAACGTCGTCCGAGGCGAGGTATTCCAGGATCATCTGATCCAGGCTGCGGTCGGTTACGGGCGCGTGAGTGCCCCCGGGCGGCGCGGTCGCGTCCCCCTTCTCCACCTTGGCCCCGGCCTCGGCGCCCGCGGCCTTGGCGGGATGAGCCAGCGGCTTGGCCGCGACTTCGGGCGGGACGGTGGGCGCCATGCCCTCGGGAATCTGGACCGAGCCGTTGGGGCCGTCGAACCGGCCGCGCTGAATCGCGGCGATCATCGTGCGGTGCTGCTGCTCCATGAGGTCCTGCACGGCGTGGTCGTCTTTCCCTTCCTTGACCACGTCCGCGTAGTTCGTCTTCTTGGTCGCAAGGATCTCCCCCCCGACGTAGACCAGAGACTCTACGTACGGGTTCGCGTCTCCCTTGTCTTCGGTCTGGATGTGGAAGACGCGGTTCTTGTGCTTGACGTCGGTGTTAAATCCCGTGATCACGGTTTGGGCCAAATTGTAGCTTGGTCGGGCCGGGCTAACTCAGAGCGTTCGTACCGGGCGGTGAAGTGGAGCGGCGGATTGGGGCTCGCGGCGCAAGCCCGCCGTGACCTCGATCACATATTCCAGGCGGGTGTCCTGGCGCGACGACCCCTTCCCGATCGCGCGATCGTGAGCGCCTCGGGCGCCTAGTGTCCCGGGGTGGCCGCTTTGGGAGCCGGCGTGGTCTTTGGGGTCGGGCCCTTGCCCGCCACGCGCTTGTGGAAGATCAGATACGTTTCCTTCACCGACTTGCCCTGGATCGTCCAGGTCTGGCGCGTCCAGGTGTTGCCGAAGTCGCGCAACCTCCAGACCATCCGCTGGAGCCCGGAGCGTCCGTCCTTGGACGTTCCGATCTGAGCCTCCAGCCAGAGCGAGGCGTCGTCCTTTCCCCACTTGGCGACCAATGTCCCCTTGTCCGGGCCCAACCGCTTCTCGTAGGTCCGGCCGTCGACCACGATCTCTTCCGAGAGCACCCTGGGAGCGCTTCCGTCCAAGGCCTCGATCCAGATCCGATCGCCGTTCTGCTTCACCGACAGGACGGCCTTGGCCATCTGCGGCGCAGCGTTCTTGCTCTCCTTGGCGTCCAGCTCCCAGACGCCGGTGAAGTCCAGCGGCGGGCGATGGGACTTCGCCGACGACGGCGGGCGCGCGGCCGGCGGCCAGGCCGAAGGCTTCGGCGTTTGGGCCGCGAGCGACGGCGCGAAGCAGACGCACGCGGCCACTGCCGCGAGCGTGCCGCGGCGGCTCACGCGCGCGCCCTCGCCCGGACCGCCGAAAGCGAGCGTCGCAGGAATTGTCCGGTGTGCGACGCCTTCACGTTCGCGACGGATTCCGGCGTGCCTTCCGCCACGATGCGGCCGCCGGCGTCCCCGCCCTCGGGGCCCAGATCGATCAGCCAGTCGGCCGTGCGGATGACTTCCAGGTTGTGCTCGATCACGATGACCGTGTTGCCCTTCTCCGTCAGGGAGCGCAGGACACCCAGCAGCTTCTCGATGTCGTCGAAATGGAGTCCCGTCGTGGGCTCGTCCAGCAGGTAGAGGGTGCGCCCGGTGGAGCGGCGGGCCAGCTCGCGCGCCAGCTTGACGCGCTGCGCCTCTCCCCCCGACAGCGTGGTCGAGGACTGGCCCAGCTGGATGTATCCGAGGCCCACTTCCACGAGTGTACGACAGATGGTCGCGATGGCCGGCACATTGGCGAAGACCTCCAGCGCCTGCTCGGCCGTCAGGGCCAGGATGTCGGCGATCGACTTGCCCTTGTAGTGGACCTGAAGCGTCTCGCGGTTGTACCGCTTGCCGCCGCAGACGTCGCAGGTGACGTAGATGTCGGGCAGGAAGTGCATCTCGATCTTGATCTGGCCGTCTCCGGCGCAGGCCTCGCACCGCCCGCCCTTGACGTTGAAGGAGAACCGCCCCGGCAGGTAGCCGCGCGCGCGGGCCTCCGGTGTGCGCGACATCAGCTCGCGGATCGGGTTGAACACGTTGGTGTAGGTGGCCGGGTTGGAGCGGGGGGTGCGCCCGATCGGCGCCTGATCGACGTTGATGACCTTGTCGATCTCGAACATGCCTTCGATGCGTGCGTGCGCGCCGGGCTTCTCCGAGGCGCCGTGAAGGGCGCGGGCCAGCGCCCGGTACAGGATGTCGTTGACCAGGGTCGATTTGCCGGAGCCCGAGACTCCCGTGACCGCGGTCATCACGCCCAGCGGAAACCGCACGTCCAGATCCTTGAGGTTGTGCTCGCCAGCGCCCCGCACCACGATCGCCTTGCCCGAGCCCGGGCGCCGCCGCTCGGGAATCGAGATCGTCCGCTCCCCCGACAGATACTTGGCCGTCAGGGATTCCGGGAAGCGGCGGAGGTCCTCGGGAGATCCCTCTCCCACGATCCTGCCCCCGTGCAGGCCCGCCCCGGGCCCCAGATCGATGACCCAATCGGCCGAGCGGATCGTCTCCTCGTCGTGCTCGACGACGATGACCGTGTTGCCCAGGTCGCGCATGGAGATCAGCGTGTCGATGAGCTTGCGGTTGTCCCGCTGGTGCAGCCCGATCGACGGCTCGTCCAGGACGTACAGGACGCCCATCAGCTTCGAGCCGATCTGGGTGGCCAGGCGGATGCGCTGGGACTCCCCTCCGGACAGCGAAGCAGCCCCGCGCGAAAGGTTGAGATAGCCGATGCCCACGTTGGACAGGAACCGCAGCCGATCCTGGATCTCCTTGAGAATCTTTCCCGCGATCTCTTTCTCGCGCGCCGAGAGCCGGAGATCCTCGAAAAACGTGATGGCCTCCGCGATCGTCTCGGACGCGACCGCATCGATCGAGCGGCCGCCCACCAGGACCGCCAGGGCCTCGGCCTTGAGGCGCCGGCCCTTGCAGGACGGGCAGGGCTCCGCCGACATGTAGGCCTCCAGCTCGGCCCGGTGCTCGGGGTTCTCGGTCTCGCGATACCGCCGCTCGATCATGGGGACGAGGCCCTCGAACGAGGACCGCCAGTGGTACTCCCCCTTCTCGGCCACGTAGGAGAACTTGATCTCATCCTCGCCCGACCCGTACAGGATCACCTTCTGCGCCGGCTTGGGGAGCTTGCCGAACGGTTGATCCAGCCGGAATTTGTAATGCTTGGCCAGGGTCGCCATCTGCCGCGAACGCCAGTTCGTCGAGCCCGGTTTCAGGATCGCGATGGCCCCGGACTCGATCGACTTGGCGGGATCCAGAACCAGACGATCCGGATCGACCTTCAGATTCGTGCCCAGGCCCGAGCACTTCGCGCACGCGCCGTAGGGGGAGTTGAACGAGAACAGCCGGGGCGTGATCTCCGTCAGCGAGGTGCCGCAGTCGGGGCAGGCGTAATTGGCCGACAGGATCTCCTCCTGACCGTCGGCCACCGAGACGATGATGACTCCGCCCGAGACGCGCGTCGCGGTCTCGATCGAGTCGGCCAGGCGCTTGCGGTAGTCCTCGTCGTCCGCGGGCTTGGCGACCAGCCGGTCCACCACGATCTCGATCGTGTGCTTCTTCTGCTTGTCCAGGTCCGGC
Organism: Acidobacteriota bacterium; assembly: GCA_040005945.1. Lineage (GTDB taxonomy): Bacteria > Acidobacteriota > Thermoanaerobaculia > UBA5066 > Gp7-AA6 > DAHUXD01. The sequence continues at coordinate 41 of JBDTXY010000306.1, read as the reverse complement.
GGGTCGTCCAGATCGACGAACTTGCCGTCCACGCGCGCGCG
>JBDTXY010000305.1:0-4043 GCA_040005945.1 Acidobacteriota bacterium | reverse complement strand
CGTCATCCCGAGCAGAGCGAGGGATCCCGCGCTCGACGCGCCGCGGTCGGGTGACGGGGTCTTGCTTGAACTCATTGGGCGTGTGTAGAGTGAAACTCCCGGTGCCTACTCTTCTGCTTCTCCTCCTCGCGTTCCGTCCCTCGGAGGCGCACGCGCGTCTGGACGCTCGGCTGTTTGCGGGGCGAGCGGCGGATGAGAAGGTGTCCGTCTTGGTCGTGCTTCGCGAGCAGGCGGACTTGTCGGGGGCGGCGGGGATCGGGGACCGGATCGAGCGGCGGCGGTTCGTGTATGAAGCCTTGCGGGCGCAGGCGGAGTCGAGCCAGGCGGAGCTGAAGGAGGATCTGCGGCGGCAGGGTGTGCGATTCCGATCGCACTTTCTGGTCAACGTGCTGGAGGTGGAGGCGGACCGGGCGACGGCCGAGCGGCTGTCCGCGCGACGTGACGTCGCGTCCGTCGCGGCCAATCGGCCGTCGGCCTGGTCGGGACCGGCTCTCGCGGAGCGCTCCTCCCGCGCGTCGGTCGCGGGCATCGAGCCCAACCTCGTTCTGGTCGGCGCCCCGCAGCTGTGGGAGCTCGGCTTCACCGGTGGAGGAATCGTGATCGGAGTGGCCGACACAGGATTTCAATGGGATCACCCGGCCTTGCTGGGCCACTACCGAGGGTGGGACGGGTCGCACGCGTCGCACGACTACAACTGGCACGATGCCATCCACGACGCGCCGCCCGAGAACCCGTGCGGCTCGGATGCTCCGGCGCCTTGCGATGACTACGGGCACGGCACCGGGACCGCCGGCTTCGCGGTGGGGCAGGAAGGCGAGGACACGATCGGTGTCGCGCCCGGAGCCGCGCTCATCGGCTGCCGCAACATGGAGGGAGGCATCGGATCGCCGGAGCGATACATCGAGTGCTTCGAATGGTTCCTCGCGCCGACGGATTCGCAGGGGGAGAACCCCCGTCCGGATCTGGGTCCCGACGTCATCAACAACTCCTGGGGTTGTCCCGCTTCGGAAGGATGCACGGATCCGGACGTTTTGAACGCCGTGGTCGACAACGTGCGCGCGGCCGGCATCGGCATGGCCTTCTCGGCCGGGAACCTCGGCGCCTCCTGCTCGACGCTGGCCAACGCGCCGGCCGTCGGACCGGGCAGCTTCGCGATCGGCGCCACGGGGCTCGACGACGCGATCGCGTTCTTCAGCGCCTTCGGCCCCGTGACGAGCGACGGCTCGAATCGCCTGAAGCCGGACATGACGGCGCCCGGCTTGAACCTGCGCACAGCCGGATTGGACGGAACCTATTTCCTGAATTTTTCGGGCACGTCCGCCGCCGCACCCCACGTGGCGGGGGCATTCGCGCTCTTGTGGTCGGCCGTTCCCGTGCTGCGGGGGAACGTGGATTTGACCGAGCAGATCCTCGAGCAGTCCGCGGTGCACCTGACCTTCAACAAGAATTGCGGCGAGTTCAAAGGCTCCGCGGTGCCCAACGTCATCTTCGGATGGGGCCGTCTGGATATTCCTAGCGCATGGGCCCTGGCGGTTTTGGCCACGCAGCGAATCGATCCGCTGCTCGCCCAACCGGACCGCGCGACGCGAGTCCTGCCGCCCCGCCCTTGATGCGTCGATCGGGATAAACTCCCCGCCCTATGGCCATTCTCGCCACCAAGGAAGATTCCGCCACGCGCACGACGCTCGACATCGAAGTCCCGGCCGAGGATGTCGAAAAGGCCTTCGGCGCGGTCACGAAAAACTACGTCAAGCAGGCCGCGCTTCCGGGTTTCCGGAAGGGACACGCCCCCGCCGCGGTGGTGCAGAAGCGGTTCGGCGACAAGATTCGCGAGGACGTTCTCGAGGCGCTGCTTCCCGACGCGCTGGCCTCCGCCATCGAGGAGCGCCAGCTCGCCGTGCTCGGAAGGCCGTACATCGCGGACCTCCAGTGGGAGCCGCCCGGGCCGATCCGGTTTTCGGCTCGGCTGGACTTGAAGCCGCAGATCGACCCCGGCGACTACCGCGGGGTCCCGGTGGAGGACCAGCCGGTGGAGCCCTCCGAAGACGACGTCAACCGGGTCGTCGACCGCATCCGCGAAGCGCACGCCGAGTTCCACCCGATCGAGGGCCGCGCGGCGGCCGCCGGGGATTTCGCCGTGGCGGACATCGCCGGTTCCTTCATCGAGATCCTCGCTCCGGGCCAGAACCCGCGCACGTTCCGGGACGAGAAGATCACCCTGGAAGTCGGACACGCCGACTCGATGCCGGAGATCAACGACGCGCTGCGAGGGGCGGCGGTGGGGGAGACGCGGGGCTTCCGCAAGAGCTTCGCGGAGGACTTTCCCAACGATCAATTTCGGGGCCAGACGGTCGACTACCAGGTCACGCTGGCGGCCCTCAAAGAGAAGCGGCTTCCCGCGCTGGACGACGAGTTCGCCGCGGCGGTCTCCGAGGGCGATACCGTGGAGACCCTGCGCGAGAAGGTGCGAAAGCGCCTGCACCTGGAGAACGAGGCCGAACGGCGGCGGAAGTTCCGGCGGACGATCCTGGAGGCGCTGCTCTCGCGCCGCGAGATTCCGGCTCCCGAGGTCCTGGTCGATTCCGAGACGACGTCGGCGCTTCGGGAATACGCGCGGTACCTCGCGGCCAGCGGGATCGACCCACAGAAAGAGGACTGGGCCAAGCTCGGCGAAGAAGCCCGGCCCGGCGCCGAGCGCCGCGTCCGGGAATACCTGCTGCTGGATGCGATCGCCGAGAAGGAAGGCGTCCAGGTCACGGACACGGAGCTGGAGGCGGAGTTCAAGCGAGCGGCCGCCGATCGGGGCGTCGAGCCGGCGGCGTTGCGCGAGCAAATGGCCAAGGCCGGCGGGATCGACGCGCTGCGCGACGAGATGCGGCTCTCCAAGACCGCCGACCTCTTGATTGCGAGCGCGAAGGTGCTACCCTCGGGAGCGCCGGTGGAAGTGAAGCCATGACTTGGAGTTTGGACGACGAGCACGAGGGGGGCGGCATGGTCCTGGTTCCGATGGTGATCGAACAAACGAGCCGGGGGGAGCGCGCCTACGACATCTACTCCCGCCTGCTCAAGGACAACATCATCTTTCTGGGCCAGCCGGTCGACGACACGATCGCCAACCTCATCATCGCCCAGATGCTGTTCCTCGAGTCGGAGAACTCCGAGAAGGACATCGCCTTCTACATCAACTCGCCGGGGGGCGTGATCTCGGCGGGCATGGCGATCTACGACACGATGCAATACGTCAAGAACGACGTTTCCACGATCTGCGTGGGCCAGGCGGCGTCGATGGCCGCGGTGCTGATGGCCTCGGGCGCGCCGGGAAAACGCTTTTCGCTGCCCAACTCCCGCTTCCTGATCCACCAGCCGCTGGGCTACGGGCTGCAGGGCCAGGCGACGGACATCGAGATCCACGCCAAGGACCTCCTGAAAATGCGGGAGCGAATCAACCAGATCCTCTCCGAGCACACCGGCCAGGCGATCGAGAAGATCTCCAAGGACACCGATCGCGATTACATCCTCGAAGCCGAGGACGCCAAGAAGTACGGTCTGATCGACGCGATCTACCACCGGCGGGACGAAACCACCCTGAAGGCTGCCGGCTGAGACGAGGAGACGGAGGGACGGAAGGCGGAAGAATCCTTCCTGATCCGCCGAGCGTAATCAAGTTTCGTGTACGCCGACCGCCCTTCCCCCTCCCGCCTCCCGTCCCTGAGGAATTCTCTGACAGGCCGCACGTTACCTCCGATGGAGGGTGTGCTAGATTGGTGTCTGGTCGCGAATTGGTTGACGTGAGGGAGGGGCGATCCTAGAATTCTCGTATCCCTCCGGAGGCTGAATGTCGAAGAAAACAGGGAACGGCGATGTCTTGCGCTGCTCCTTCTGTAACAAGAGCCAGCGCGACGTCAAGAAGCTGATCGCAGGCCCGACGGTCTACATCTGCGATGAGTGCGTCGACATCTGCCTCGACATCATCGCGGAGGACCGGGTTCTCGAGACCCAGGCTCCCGAGACCAAGCTTCCCAAGCCGAAAGAGATCAAGGAGT
>JBDTXY010000304.1:0-4063 GCA_040005945.1 Acidobacteriota bacterium | reverse complement strand
CCAAGTTTCGCGAGTCCGGGCGAGCGAAACGACTCGCGTTGCGGGAGCCGGAGCGTAGCGAGGGGGCCAGGCGAGCGGTCGAGCCCGCACCCGGGCGAGCCGCTCGCCGGTGGCGTCAGCCAGGTCCCCTCGCGGAGCGGAGGCGACGGAAGCGGAGGCGACGTTTACTTCACCTTGTCCGGAAACTGTTGAGCGATTCCCTGGCTCAACATGTCGGCCATTGTCAGGATCTGGACGTGGACCTTTTCGTACGCCGCGACGTCAGCTTTCCAATCCTTGTTCAGCCGAGCCTCGAGCTCCGTCGTGGTCGCCTGAAGATGATCGTGCATCATCGACTTCATGTCGGCGGCGGGCCAGTTCCTGGGATTCGCGCCGCTCAAGAATGCGGCGATGTCGTCGGCGTTCGACGTCCATTTCGTCTTGGAGGCGTCCAGCTTCGCCTTGTCGCCGGCCTTGGCGGCCGTCACGATGTCCGCGGCGATCAGGATGTGATCCTTGAGCAATGCGGTGAGCTTGTCTCCGGCGGCGTCGCCGTAGAACGGCTTGATCGCGTTGCCGATATCGACCTGATTCTGAAGCAGGCGATCCGTGGTCGCCGCCTTGTCCGGCAGGTCCCCCAGGGCGCTGACGATGAAGAGCCGCGTCCAGGTGATGTGGTCCTCCCAGAGCTTGCGCATCCCTGCCTGCAAGTCCTCCGGTCTCGTGGCGGCGCGAGCCTCGACCGCGAAGAGCCCGAGGACGAGGACCATGGAGATCACAGTGGCCAGTCGTTTCATGCCGAACCTCCCTTCTTCAGTGACTAAAGCGACTTCAGGTATTCGACGAGCTCGCCCTTTTCCTGATCCGACAGGCCGAGCTTGAGGTGGCGATCGTAATGGTCGACGACGGCGCGATAATCGGCAAAGCGGCCGTCGTGGTAGAAACCGCCCTTGGCGCGTACGAAGAGACCTCCCAGTGGAGTCGTTCGATAGAATTTCTTGTCCGGAGAGCGGCTCGCCTGGAAGTTGTCGATCCCAATCTCCTCGCCGGTGTGCATCGACCAGCCGGGTTCGGTGAAGAGCGGGGGGACGTGGCAGCTGGCGCACCGGCCCTTGCCTTCGAAGACCAGCCTTCCACGCTCGGCAGAAGGCCCGTCGTACGAGTCCTTCTTCGGCTTGGGCGCCGGGATGGACAGCTGGTAGTAGTGGAGCGCCGCGAGCTTGGAAGTCACCAGATCCGGTGAGTTCCGCATGTTGCCGAAGCCCGCCTTGGCGCCCACCGGATATTGGTCCGGGCTGTTCTGGATGCGGGGGTCGAAGAAGGTTCCCTTTCCGTGCATCTGCGTATTGGCGACGTACGCGTTCCAGTAGGGGACCGAGCCCCAGCCGTTGTAGGTGTGGAGATTGACGCCTGCCAGCCCGAAGGCCGCTGGAATCAGAGTTGCCGCCGTCTTGCCGTCGGGGCGGAATCCCTTCCCGTCCTGATCCAGCTCCGCGTCGTACTTTCCGGGTCCCCACGCCATGAGGACCTTCTTGACGGTGGCCTCGTCCGCTCCGAGCAGATCCTGAAAGGGCTTGAGATTGGGCGCCATCGCGACGATCGCACCCACATCCAGGTCGCGATTGGGCCAGCCATCGAGCCTGCGCCCGATCCCCTTGGCAAAGGAGTCATCCACGGTGGAGTGGCAGAAGGCGCACCGAAGCCCGATCCCCGTCACCTTCTTGGTGTTCGGATCCACGATGGCCTTCACACCCACCACAGCGTCCGCCTTGAGAAGCTCGAAGGTCGTCTCCGGCTTCTCCAGGCTCACGCTGCCCTTCTTGATCACCTCGACCAGGATCTTGGGCAGCTTGCCGATGTCCACCTTCAAGCCGACCTTGAGCGCGTCCACGGCCTTCAGCCCCGGCCCAACGCCTCCCTGCTTCTCGCCCAGGATCGCTTCGTGCAGGCGGGTCTTGGCCCAGAACTCCTCGCTGCCGAAGGTTTCGTAGCGGAAGGTCTCGCGTCCCTCTTTGAGCATCCGTTCGGAGTTGTCTTCGATGTCGTCCCGTTGCGCCGCGACGTCTTTCTGTTCGGCCGCGACGGCGGGATTGGTCTGGACACTGTTCGGCCCTGAGAGACAAGAGAAAACCACCAGGAGAACGGGAAGGAGCAGGACCCACCGTTGGCGTGCCATAGGACCCTCCTTGAATCGGCCCCCGTTGACGGGACGGACTCGTCGTCAGAACCGCCAGAACCGGCGACAAGAGCCTTCTTGCTTCTACAGAGTCCGGAGAGGCCTTCGGGTGACATGTTTTTTTGAGAAACTGGAAAAACGACGCCGAGGCTTCGGAGACCCTCGATAGGATTCGTCAGTCGAAAGGGGAGACTGGAGATGCGAGGAAGCAAGCCCGTCCGGGCTCCGACCGGCGAATCTTCAACGGACGTCCAGTTAGTCCGCCGCGTTCTGGCAGGCGAGACGGCGCAGTTCGAGGTTCTGGTTCACCGACACAGCCAGCGCCTCTATCGGGCCGCGCGCGCGGTTCTGCGGGACGGTGATGAAGCCGCCGACGTCGTCCAGGAGACGTATCTGCGAGCGTACCGAAACCTCGCACAGTTCGCGGGGCGTGCCAAGTTTTCGACTTGGCTAACCAAGATCGCGATTCACGAGGCTCGCGCGCGCGTGCGCAGAGGCAGGGCTCGCGGCGACAACCCCAAGGGACCGACAGCGGCGAAGGCGGGCCGGTATGAACCCGCTACCGAGCCCGACGTCGAGAAGCGGATCCTGGCCCGAGAAGTCGGTGCGATGCTGGAGGCCGCGATCGACACCCTCCCCGATTCGTATCGCGCGGTCTTCGTGATGCGCGGGGTAGAGGAGATGAGCACGGCCGATACCGCGGAATGTTTGAATCTGAGCGAAGAGGTCGTCAAGACACGGCTTCGACGGGCCCGGGGTTTGCTGCGCAAGAAGCTCTACGCCGCCGTAGGACCGATGCGGCGGGAGGCCTTTCGATTTGCGGGGCTGCGGTGTCGACGGATGTGGACGGAGAAGATTTCTCCAGCGATCCGCGGGGTGCGTCCGACACGCAGGCCCCGTCGCAGCGCGCGAAGTGCGACGGTAACGAGCGATATCCGCTAGAGTGTCCTCCAGGGAACAGATGATGCACATCGGAGGAACCCATGGATGAGAAGCGCAATCGTGAAGGGTCGGCCGAGGAAGCCAAGGTGCCAAATCCCCGAGATGCTCAGGGCTTCCAGGAAAACCCGGCGCCTCAGGGGCTCAAGACGCCCCCTCCCGCCGAGATCGGGGAGGATTCCGGCGAGTGGACGAGGGGCGGAGGATCGAATCCCGACGAAGGGGCGCCTGCGCCCGCCGGGGTTCCCGAAACGAAGGATCCGGACCCGGGAAAGCAGCGCCGCTAACACCCCCTTCCGGTCCTCTGCGGGCGGGCGGAGGGCGGCGAATGAAGATCTCGTTAAGGAGCGCTCTGCGCTTTTTTCCGCCATATCCTGTCCGCTGTTCTGACTAACTAAGGAGCGCGCCATGCGGACTATTCTTCAACGCTTCATTTCCCTGCCGGCCGTGTCGGTCGAATCGTTCATTCGCAGCCTGGGAATCGCGGCCGCGGCCGTCATTCTCGTCTTCACCGCGCAGATCGCGAAGGCGGCGGATGGAGATCTCGACCCGACATTCGGCACCGGAGGCCAGGTCCAGACCGATTTCAACCACTCGACCGACATCGCCAACGCGGTCGCGCTCCAATCCGACGGCAAATTGGTGGTCGTCGGACAGACCTACACGAACAATGACTACACGGGGGAGGACTTCGCCGTCGCGCGCTACAACGCAAACGGTACCCTCGACACCACCTTTGGCAGCGGCGGCAAGGTGACGACCGATTTTCCGGGGCTGGCCGCTGTCCCTTCCTCCGTCATCATCCAACCCGACGGCAAAATCCTGGTCGCGGGCGGCGCTTTTCCGAACTTTACCTTTCTCGGCGACTTCAAACTGGTCCGTTACAACTCGAATGGATCGCTCGACACATCCTTTGGCGCCGGCGGCATCGTGACCACGAGTTTTCCGGGGCAAGGGAGCTATGCCTTC
>JBDTXY010000303.1:0-4096 GCA_040005945.1 Acidobacteriota bacterium | reverse complement strand
GGGCGAGGATCGCGCGGGATGCGCGGTTCGACGGGCGGTTCTTCGTCGCCGTGACCTCCACGCGGATCTACTGCCGCCCGATTTGTCCTGCGCGGACCGCGCGGCGCGAAAACGTGCGCTACTACCGGACCGCCGAAGAGGCGGCGGCGGCGGGATTCCGACCCTGTCTGCGCTGCCGTCCGGAGGCCGCGCCGGGAACCCCGGCATGGCACGGCTCCTCCTCGACCGTCAGCCGCGCGTTGCGCCTCATCTCCGAGGGCGCGCTGCAGGAGGGGAGCGTTGCGGACCTCTCGGCGCGGCTCGGCGTCAGCGCGCGTCACCTCGACCGGCTCTTCCAGGCGCATCTCGGCGCGTCGCCCATGGCCGTCGCGAACACGCGCCGGCTGCAGTTCGCCAAACAGCTGATCAGCGACAGCGACCTGCCGATGTCGCACGTCGCCGCGGCGTCCGGTTTTCGCAGCGTTCGCCGCTTCAATGACTCCATCCGAAGGCTGTACGGCCGCCCGCCGTCGGAGCTCCGGCGGCTTCGCCCCATCGCGCTGCGCTCGCGGCCCGACGAATACGTGTTCCGACTTCCTTACCGCCCGCCCTACGACTGGGACTCCCTGCTCGCCTTCCTCGCCGTTCGCGCGATCCCGGGCGTCGAGGAAGTGGTCGCGGGCGCGTACCGGCGCACGTTCGCGCTCGAGGGCCGGCATGGGATCCTCGAGATCCGCCACGAGAAAAAGCATGAGGCGATCGAGGCGCGCATCCGCTTTCCGGAGCCCGTCTCGCTGCTGCCGATCGTCTCCCGGCTTCGCGACGTGTTGGACCTCGCCGCCGACGTCACATCGATCTCGGAGCGATTCCGTCACGACCCGCTGCTCGGGCCGCTGGTGCAGCGGCGGCCTGGTCTCCGCGTCCCGGGTGCGTGGGACCCGTTCGAGCTCGCCGTGCGGGCGATCCTGGGGCAGCAGGTGTCCGTCGCTGGCGCCACCACGCTGGCGGGCCGCATTGCTCGCAGTTTCGGCGAGACCCTCGACCTGGCGGACGCCGGCGGGCTGGCGGTCGTCTTCCCCGGACCGCACGCGCTCGCGGACGCCAACCTCATCGGGATGCCGAAAGCGCGCGCGCTCGCGATCGGCACCCTCGCCCGGCAGTTCGCATCAGAAGAGCTTCTCCCGGGGGGCCCCGAAGAGGAGTTCCTCACCGGGCTCGGCCGCGTCAAGGGAGTCGGCGCGTGGACGGTCGAGTACGTCGCAATGCGGGCGCTTCGACATCCCGACGCCTTTCCGGCGAGCGATCTCGTGCTGCTGCGTTCGGCGGGCCGGGGCCGCGCGTTGCCGGTTCGTGAGCTCCAGGCGCGGTCGGAGGCCTGGAGGCCGTGGCGCGCTTACGCGGCGATCCATCTCTGGCGCGCGGCGGCGGAGATGGCGAGCGAAGTCGATGACTCGCGGGAGCGCGAGGAGCTCGCAGCACTCGCCTCTCCCGTGGCCTCCGGGCGTTCGCGCGCCTCGGATGTCCCTCTCACTGCGGAGCGGTGAAGCGCGAAGGCGCGGCTCGGATGGAGGGGTCTTCGACGGAGCCCGTGCGGCATTGTTTCCTGGAAACGCCAATCGGCAGGCTGCGGCTCGCCGGCGATCGGACCTCTCTTCGGGAGATATCCTTCCCGAATCGCGTCCCCGCGGCGCAGTCTCGGGACGAACATCCGGGCGTTCCCCTCGAAGCGCCTTTGCGCGAGGCGGCGCGGCAGCTCGAAGCCTACTTTGCCGGAGAGCTCGACCGATTCGACCTCCCTCTGGCGCCCGAGGGCACGGCATTTCAGAAGGAAGTGTGGGCGCTCCTGCGTGAGATCCCTTATGGGGAGACCTCGTCCTACGGAAGTCTCGCGAGGCGCCTGGGCCGACCCGCCGCGTCCCGAGCGGTCGGCGCGGCCAACGGCCGCAACCCGATCCCGATCGTTATTCCCTGCCACAGGGTCGTCGGAGCCGACGGCTCGCTCACGGGCTTCGGAGGCGGGCTCCCGATCAAGCGCCAACTCCTCGCGCTCGAAGCCATCCATTGCATAGCGCTCCGGTCGCGATCCGTCGCGGGACCATGAAGCGCCTCTGGATCCCTCGAGTCCTGACCGTCCTGCTTCTCGGATTCGCGTCCGTCGCGAAGACTTCGCCGCCTTCCCCGGCGCCACCGGCGGCCCCGGCGGCCCCATGCTCCGGTCCCGAGCACCGACGGCTCGATTTCTGGGTGGGGGATTGGGACGCCTTCGACGCCGGAGCCGACAAACCCTCCGCAAGGGTGAAGGTCGAGGTCGTCCTGGGAGGTTGTGCGCTGCGAGAGGTTTACGAGGGCGTCGACGGACTCCACGGCGAAAGCTTCACGAGTTACGACGCCTCGCGGAAGCTCTGGCATCAGACCTGGGTGACCAACCGGGGCGACCTGCTCCAGATCGACGGCCGGTTCGACCGTGACACTTTGACACTCCAGGGACCGCGCGTCGGCCCCGACGGCCGCGTGCAGATCGTGCGCGGGGTCTGGAAGCCTCAGGGGGACGGCGTCCGGGAGATCGCCGACCGGTCGTCGGACGGGGGAAAGACCTGGCAGCCCTGGTTCGACATCAGCTTCAAACGCCGTCAACACTGAATTCAGCCCGGGGACCCATATTCCGGCGGCGGAAGGCCGCAGGGGGACCGGGATCGGCCGTCGCGAACGCCCGCGCTCTGGAATTCCCTCTGAATCTCCCCGCGTTTTCCCGCGTAGGACAGTGGGGGGATTCCGAAGCCGTGCCGGCCGCCCCCCCGCCCCCGGGACGCGGTGATTGATAGTCTAGGAAGCCCCGACGAGAGCACGCCCCCGCGATTCGGGCACCCCATTTCGGGCGCTCGGCCGCGAAAACGTGGGCGGGAGAAGGAACGGAGACACCTCGATGAAAAAACGGATGATTCTGATGCTCGCGGTGGTGGGGATCTTCATCGCGACGATCGCCGCCGTGAAGACGCGGCAGATCCAGGGCGCGATGAAGCAGCACGCGGGATATCAGCCGCCCCCGGAGGCGGTGACGACCATCGCCGCCCGTTCCGAACAGTGGGCTTCCACCTGGAACGCCATCGGTTCCGTCGCCGCCGTCCAGGGCGTGACGGTCTCCGCGGACCTGCCGGGCATCGTCGAAAAGATCGCCTTCGAGTCGGGCCAGACGGTCCCGGCGGGCGCGGTCCTGGTCAGGCTGGACACCCGGCAGGAACAGGCCCAGTTGAGCGCCGCGATCGCGGCCCGGGACCTCGCGGACCTGAACTTGAAACGAGCGCAGGGCCTCGTGGCGCAGGGGATCTCCGCCCAGGCGGACCTCGACCGGATCGCCGCCGAGCAGAAACAGGCGGGCGCCCGGGCCGGGGAGATCCGCGCGACCATCGAGCGCAAGACCATCCGGGCCCCCTTCGCGGGCGTCCTCGGAATCCGCCAGGTCAACCTCGGCCAGTATCTGGAAGGCGGAGCCCCCATCGTGCCGCTCCAGGCCATCCGGCCGGTGTACGTCAACTTCTCGGTGCCGCAGCAGCAGGCGCCGCAGCTGAAGGTCGGCTCCCTGATCCGCGTCACGGCGGAGGGAGCCACGCCGGTGACCGCCGATGGCAAGGTCACGGCCGTCGACTCGGTCATCAGCGAGACGACGCGCAACGTCCAGATCCAGGCGACCTTCGCCAATGCGGACGCGACGCTCCGGCCGGGCATGTTCGTCAAGGCGAACGTCGCGTTGGGGGCCGGGGAATCGGCCATCACGGTGCCGACGTCGGCGATCAAGTACGCCCCCTACGGGGACTCCGTCTTCATCGTGGAAGAAGTGACGGGTCCAAACGGGCAGAAGTATCTGGGAGTCCGGCAGCAGTTCGTCAAGCTCGGCAGCTCCCGCGGCGACCAGGTCGCCGTGCTGTCCGGAGTGAAGCCCGGCGAGACGCTCGTGACGTCGGGCGTCTTCAAGCTGCGCACCGGGGCCGCGGTGAAGGTCAACAACAAGGTTCAGCCGGGTAACAACCCGGCGCCGAAGCCCGAGGAAAGCTGATGAAATTCACGGATCTGTTCGTCAAGCGGCCGGTCCTCGCGATCGTCGTCAACCTCGTCATCCTGA
>JBDTXY010000302.1:0-4108 GCA_040005945.1 Acidobacteriota bacterium | reverse complement strand
GCCGATGATGAACCGCGAGTTGGGCACGATGAGATGGACATCGTCATTGGTACGGAGAACCGTCGCTCGCGCCCGGATCTCGGTGACCTCGGCGGTCACCTTGTCGATCTCGACCCGGTCGCCGACCTGGATCGGGCGCTCGATCAAGAGGATGAGCCCCGCCACGAAGTTCTTGACGATGTCCTGGAGGCCGAAACCGATGCCCACGCCCAGCGCCGCGCCGAATGCCGTGAGCGTCGTCGCCCGGATCCCGATCGTCTGCAGGGAGATCAACGCGCCCAGAACCAGGACCAGGTAGCCGGTGAAGCGTCCCAACATGTAGCGCACGCCCATCGAGAGTGGCGTGCGGGCGAGGAGCCGATTCGTGACCAGGCGGCGCGAAAGCCGCCCCAGCAGGTAGGAGCCGACCAGGATGATGATCGCCGCGGTCAGGCTTGCGGCGGTGACCGTCGTGTCGCCGATGCGGAACAGCCGATAGTCGAGGAGGCCTTCCACGATGCCGCCTACGGCTTTCCGAGCAGCTCCAGCGCGCCGAGGGTCAGCGCCGCGGCGCCGGTCTTCAGCGTGGGCTCCCGGTCCGGGGCAAACTGCGGGGAATGGAGGCCGGGGAGCCGGGTCGTATCTCCATGGACCTCCTCGAACGTCTTCGGATTCGACGCCCCGACCACGAAGAGGACCGACGGCACCTTGGCGGCTCGGCCGAAGTCGCCGAAATCCTCCGCCCACATGACGGGCGGCGGCTCGACGACGTTGCTCGAGCCGACGGCACGGGCGAAGGCCGCCGCCAGCCGCTTGGCCACGGCCGGATCGTTGTAGACGGCATGACCGGGGTCGGGGTCGACCGCCACGTTCGGCTCCCTGGGAGCGCCGGCGCCGGCGGCCTCCGCTTTCGCGATCCGCGCGATCGCGGCGAGAGTCTTCGCTCGCACCTCTTCCGTGTAGGTGCGGACCGTGAGCTGCAGCTTCACCTCGTCGGGGATGATGTTGTGTTTGGTTCCCCCGTGGATCGAGCCGACCGTGACGACGACGGGGCTCAAGGGATCGTTTTCGCGCGAGACGATCGTCTGGAGCGTGAGGATCGTGCGGGCGGCGAGGACGATCGGGTCGACGGTGTTCTGCGGCGAAGCGCCGTGGCCCCCGCGTCCGTAGATCGTGATGTCCACGGAGTCCACGTTGGCGGTCGCAAACGCCGGGGTGATGCCGATCTTGCCGGCGGGCAGCCGCGGGTCGTCGTGGAAAGCGATCGCGAAGTCCGGCTTCGGAAAGCGAGTCAGGAAGCCGTCCTTGAGCATCGCCTGCGCGCCGTTGCCGGCCTCCTCGGCCGGCTGGGCGACGAGCACGAGCGTGCCCCGCCAGCGAGCCTTCGCCTTCGCGAGGAGGGTCGCGGCCCCGATGAGCGAGGTCATGTGGATGTCGTGGCCGCAGGCGTGCATCACCGAAACCGTCGTCCCCGCGGCATTCTTCGCCGTGACCTTGCTCGCGTACGGAAGGCCGGTCTTCTCCTCGACCGGAAGGGCATCCATGTCCGCTCGCACGAGAACGGTCGGCCCCTTGCCGTTCCTCAGCACGGCCACCACCCCGTAGCCTCCCACGCGATCCGTCACCTCGTAGCCGAGCTGGCGCAGCCGCGCGGCCATCTTCGCCGACGTCTTCTCCTCCTGCTGCGAGAGCTCCGGCGTCTTGTGCAGGTCGAGGTAGAAGGCCTCGAGATCCGGGTAGATGGCGTTCAGCGGAGCCAGCGCGGGGGACCCCGAGGCGGCGGGCAACGCCAGAAGTCCGGCGGCGAGCGCGGGTGCGGCGAGGATGTTCAGCATGGCGGGAAGATCGTACACTGCTCGCAATGGCGGGGGGCGGACGGGTCGGGACGATCGCGAGCCTGAAGGCCGCCCTGTCCTCTCGGCGCATCGGCGCCGTGACCCTCCAGTCGTTCTCCTCGGGGCTGCCCCTGGGCCTGGTGTGGATCGCGCTGCCCGCGTTCCTGACCTATCGCGGGATCGACATCAAGACCGTCGGCCTCTTCTCGCTGGCGCAGATGCCGTGGAGCTTCAAGTTCCTGTGGTCGCCCCTGATGGATCGCTTCGGTCCGCGCTTCGGAAGCCTCGGCCGCCGCCGCTCCTGGATACTGGTCTGCCAACTGCTGCTGATGCTCTCGATCTTCGGCCTGGCCGCCTTCGCGGGGGCCGATGTGGGCCTGATCGCGGTGTTCGCCCTGCTCATCGCGTTTTCCTCCGCCTCGCAGGACATCGTCATCGACGCGTACGCCGTCGAGGTCCTGGAACGCTCGGAGCAGGGCGTGGCGGTGGGCGCGCGCACGGCGCTCGCGCGCAGCGCCCTGCTCCTGTCGGGGGCGGTCACGATCACGCTCGGCCAGCGGATGGGCTGGCCGCCGGTCTTCTTCGGGCTCGCGCTGCTCTTCGTGCCGCTGGCGGCGATCGTCCTCTGGTCTCCGGAGCCGGCCGCGGTCGTTGCCTCGCCCCGCACGCTGCGTCAGGCGGTCTTCGATCCGCTGATCGACCTCTTCCGGCGCGCGGGCGCGCTCCCGATCCTGGGATTCCTGGTGCTGTACAAGTTCGGGGAAAACCTGGCGACGGCGCTGACCCGGCCCTTTCTCATTCTCAAGTGCTACAGCCCGGAGGACGTGGGCCTGGCAACGGCCACGATCGGCCTGATCGCGCTCATCGCGGGCACCTTCATCGGCGGCGCCTCGACCGAGCGCATCGGCCTGACCCGCAGCCTCTGGCTCTTCGGCGCGATCCAGGCCGTCGGATTCCTGCCCTACATCCTCGTCGACCAGATGACGGCCGGCGCTCCGTGCGCGGGCGGCGCCGCGGGGCTAGGCGGCGCAGCCGGGCTAGTCCAGCCGCTGGCGCACCGCCTCGTCATGCTGTCGGCCGTCGGGTTCGAGAACTTCTGCCAGGGCATGGCGACGGGCGCCTTCGGCGTCATGCTCCTCCGGATGACGCAGAAGCAATTTTCGGCCACGCAGTACGCGCTCTTCTCGAGCATCTTCGCCCTCGGGCGGATCTTCGCCGGCCCGGTCGCGGGCTTCACCGTCGACGCGGTGGGATGGACGCCGTTCTATCTCGTGGCCACAGCCGCGTCCATTCCGGGTCTGCTCCTGCTGCAGCGTTTTGCGCCGCTGGGGCAGCGCGAGCCGGAGCTCGACGCGCTCGAGCGCGTGGAACACCGGCCGGTCACGCGCGCGCGGCTGGTCGCGGCGAGCCTGGCGAGCGCAGCGGCGGGATTCGTGGTCGCGCTGCTGTCCTCGGCGATCCTGTCGGCCTTCAAGGCCGCGCGCCTCGCGCACGCCTCACACATCGATTTCGGCGGCGCGCTCCAGCGCGTGTTGGCGCCGGCGAGCGTGGCCGAATGGGCCCGGCTGGCTGCGATGGGCATCGTGGGGCTCGCGTTCGGCCTGGGCGCCGCGGCGTACCTCGCCGCGCGGCACGGCCTGAGGCCTCACGCCTAGCCACGCGAATCAGACGGGGTTTGCGGCTCCACGGCGCGCCGGATCGCGGCGGCTTCCTGGAAGAAACACGCCACCGCGTCCGCGTCGCCTTGCCGGAGCCTCGCGGACAGGCTCGACAGCTCGCCCACGACCGCGTCGACCGCGCGGGCCAGCGCCTCCGGGTCCGCGAGCGCGAGCTCCAGGGCGAGCTCGAGGCGGCGGCCGGCGATGCGTGTCGTGTCCAGGAAGCCGGGCCCCGCCAGCGCGGCCAGGTCCGAACCGGTCTCTGCCGCGGCGGCGCGCGTGAGGCCAACCGCGACCGCGTGGGGGAGATGGCTGATCCACGTCATCAGGAGGTCGTGGCGCTCGGCCTCCAGAACGACGGGGCGCGCCCCGATCCCCCGCACGAGGTCGGACAGCGTCGCGATCGCGTCCGGATCGCTGCGGTCGGTCGGAACGAAAGCCCAGGGGCGGTCTCGGAAAAGATCCGCCCTCGCGGCTGCGACGCCTTCGCTCCGGGAGCCCGCCATCGGATGTCCTCCGACGAAGCGGGAGCCGGGACGCAGGGCCTGCGCCGCGGCGAGCAGGGGAGTCTTGAGCGAGGCCGTGTCCGTCAGCAGCGCTTCGGGAGCCAGGGCGGAGATTTCCTGGAGCAGCGCG
>JBDTXY010000301.1:0-4110 GCA_040005945.1 Acidobacteriota bacterium | reverse complement strand
ACGACCGCACCTCCTTAAGACGGCTTTCTGGCGCGGCGGATCCTCGATTCCTTCCCGCTGCCGGCCGACTGACCGGGGAACGACCTCGCTCCGCGGAGCGATTGGGTGGAGGTTCCCGTTCAGCTCGTGTTTATAATAGGGGTCCAGCAGCCCCTACATGGCTAAAAACAGCGCGCCGGCGCCGCCGGTGCCGAGCGGCAAGCAACCGGGATCCGGCGAAATCCGGGTCGCGGTCGCCGCGCGGCCGCCTCTCTTCGCCGAGGTCCTGTGCCGGGCTCTGGCACGCGAGCCGGGGATCACGATCGTCGGTCACGCACAGACGGTGGAGGACGTGGCGATCCTCCACGCTCGTTCCTGCGTTCAGGTCCTCCTGTTCGACTACGAGGGGCTCGGTCCCAACTCCGAGTCGGCCATCGAGAGACTGCGCCGCGCCGATTCCGGCCGGCGCATTCTCGTGATCTCCAGCCGTTCGGGGGGAGAGACCGTCGGCAAAGTTTTGAGAGCTGGAGCCTCGGGTCTCGTCGGCAAGGACTCGGAGCTCGCGACGCTCGTCCGCGCCATCCGCTCCGTCGCCGCGGGCGAGCTCTGGGCCGATCGCGTTATCGCCGCGCAGACGATCGAGAGGCTCGCGGGCATTTCTCAGCCGATGCGCCACTTCAACGACATCCTCACCAGGCGGGAGACCCAGATCGTCGGCGAGATCGCGCGCGGTCTCCGCAACAAGGAGATCGGGCGCCGCATGGGGATCAGCGAGAAGACGGTGAAGAGTCATCTCAACAACATCTTTCGCAAGCTGGAGGTAGACAACCGCGTCGCTCTGGGCCTGTACGGTCTCGGACAAATCCAACCTAAGTCCTAGGACCTTTTCTCACTCTCGTCCGCCATCCTCTGGCGGATTCCCCTCCCCTGGTGCGCCGCGTAGCCTGCGCATCAAACCCAGCAGGAGATTCGAAATGCCGGTGAGCCCGCCGAAAGGGAGGTGGAGGATGTCAGCCCAAGATCGTGGGTCACTATTCCTTCTTTGTATCAGGCGATGCACTGGATCGGCCCGCGTGATCCTCGGACTGCTTCCGATCTTCCTAACGGTGCCAAACGCACTGGCCCAGCTGCCGTGTTTCGACGCGGCGTCCAACGTCACGCCTTGCGAGGGCCCTGGCGGAATTCGACACAACGGGAAGAGGACTCAGCCGACTTACATCCGCGCTCAAGACAAAGCGGCCGCCGGTGTGCCGCAGAATTTCTTCCCGGACAACGCGCCGGGCTTCTTGTTCGAGCCGGAGAGTCCCTACGCATCCCTGAAGACCGTTCCGACCTGGAACGAGCTCGAGCAGCTTTTGGACAACCCTTACGCTGTGACGTCCGACACAGTGACCCCGGGGAACTTTGACGGGTATCCTTCCTACCGATCGACGATCGTGCGCCGTCCCAGCTTCATGGGTTCAAACGCGACCTTACTCAATCCCGGCGCGCCCATGGCGCCCTTCCTGGTCCATCCGCTCAACTACAACCCGACCGACGGGGAAGAGATGCGGCTGCTCAATCCGGGCTACGTGGGTGCGCTCGGCGGCGCGGCGCTCGGGCGTATATGGCTGGTCCCCAATCAGCTCATCCACCCCTTCCCGAACTTTCTGCCGAACCTGTGGGCCTGGACCTTCAAGGCGATCACGGTCTCCAGGGGCCTGCCGCGGGTTTCCGACACCGCGATCGACTACAACGGGCCGGTCAAGGGGGATCCCTTCGTTTGCGTCACGAACCTGGAGCTCGTCCCCCCGGAAGGCACGACCCTCTGCGGCATGGATCCCGGCGAGCCCGGCTATGCCGGTTTCGGCGTGCTCCGAAGCTCTCTCCTGCGAGGGAGCCAGTACTCGACCCCCGCCGTCTCCGGAGCGCCCACTTCACCTGGCGGCTTCATCACTGCGTCCGCGCGGCTTTTCGACCCGGCCAGAACTCCCAGCACGATCCAGGCTCGGGATTCGAGTGGAAGCGGGGGGCTACGCAAGCCCTCGCTGCGAGTTCCCGAGGCGGGCGGGAGTCCGGGCAATCCCAATTACATGAAGAACATCGACCCGAACAACGTGAGATTGTCGAACGAGAATGACTACTATCGGCAGGCGTCCGGCACGACTCCCACTTCCTACGGCGCCGGTCCCATCCCTAATGGAAGAAACACGGCCATCGTGCTGGGCAAGGCCTTGTTCTGGGACATGCAGGTGGGAAGCGACGGCGTCCAGTCTTGCGGCACGTGCCATTTCACCGGCCAGGGCACCGACACCCGCACCAGGAACCAGATCAACCCGAACCACCTGGGCGGGGATCTCCAGATCAACCTCCACGGGATCAATGCGGCGAATCAGGAATTGACGGCCGCGGACTTTCCGTTCCACAAGCTCTACAACCCCGACCAGGCCGGCGATCCGATGTGCACGACGCCGATCGTGGCGAACGTCACGAACGTCACGCCCGCCCTGGACCACCCGATCTCGGGGGACATCACCGTGTGCGATCGGAACAACATCAAGGACGACATCAACGACGTGGCGTCCTCCATGGGCGTCGTGTTCAACAGGTTCAGTGACATCGCTCCCATCGGAGCATTCCAACCGGCCGACCACGGAGTGGCGGCGGTGATGCCCGATCTTCGCACCACAGGAGGCAACGAGATCGACCCGATTCCGGTCTTTCAGGGCTTCCGAAGGGTCGAGCCGCGCAACACCCCGACCATGCAGGCGGCGGGGTTCAACTTCGACAATTTCTGGGACGGCCGGGCCCGCCACGATTTCAACGGAGGCAGCGTCTTCGGTGCGTCCGACCCCCAGGCGCACGTGTTCGTCAACGATGGCACCCCGAGCGGTCCTCTGACGGCGACGCGGCAACTCATCAAGTTCGCCAGCATCGCCTCTCTGGCGACGGGGCCGGGTTTGAGCGAATTCGAGATGTCCTTCCTCGGACGCAACTGGCAGAAGATCGGCAAGAAGCTGCTCCAGTCGGGAGTTACGCCTCTCGCCAACCAGTTGGTCGACCCCACGGACAGCGTGCTCGGCCCCTTCTCCGGCCAGCGCTCGACGTACAACGGCCCGATCGACCGGCCCGGCAGGCCGGGGTTGAACGTGAGTTACGAGGACCTGATCAAGGCCTCCTATTTCCCCAAGCTCTGGGCCAACGCGGGCCAGCATTTCAACGGCTGTTACACGGACGGCAACGCCGCGTTGCATCCAAACCAGTGCTCCGCGGTCGGCGTTTCCGTCTCCATCCCCGTGCTCAGCGGCGGCAACGTCGTCAATTCGGCGGCGGATCCGTTCGACGGCTTCGTGATGAGCACCCCGGTCACTGCTGCGGCGGTGGCGGCGGACACGAATCAGTTCCGGCAGCTCGAAGCGAACTTCGGCCTCTTCTGGGGCCTGTCGGTCCACGCGTGGGTGCAGGTCCTCGTCCCGGACAACACCCCCTTCGACCAGTTTCTCGACGCGAACCCGGATGTGTACCTGAGCCTCGGCGATACTACGGAGCGCCTGCTCGTAAACGATCTTCTGAACTGCACGAGCGCGACTCAGCGGAACTGCTTCCGGGAGTCCGGCCACTTCAAGCGTGACCCCAACGTCGTGGCCCTCACGGGCGCCACCGGTGAGGGCGGTGCCGGCGCGAAGTCGACGCCGGCCCCCGGGACCCGGAACCCGGCCATCGATCCGGACCCGCTGCTCGGAGCGGATATCTTCTTTGCCTCGAACCTCTCACTCAAGAATCCCAACTTCCGGAGCGGCCGGTGCGGTGCGTGCCACAACCTGCCCACCTTGACGGACAACACGATGCCCTTCACTTTCAAGGCGCAGCTTCCCGACTTCGCCTCGGAATTCAGCCCGGCGTCGCCGGGTGTGGAACTGTTAATCGAGCCCCTGGGCAGAAGCCGCATCATTTCGGGTTTCCTGCTCGAGGCCGAGCTCGCCGAGAACGGGCAGGACGCCGTCGAGCGGAGGTTCATCAATCAGAGCATCGCGCCGAACCCGACGAACGGTATCGCGTACCCGGACGGGGTCTTCAACCCGCCGTCCTACATCGGCGCCGGACAGGCCTTCATCGACAACGGCGTGTACAACCTCGGGGTTCGGCCCATCA
>JBDTXY010000300.1:0-4131 GCA_040005945.1 Acidobacteriota bacterium | reverse complement strand
GGTGCCCTACGTCCAGCGCATCTCGCACCTGCCGATCCTGGTCGATCCGTCGCACGGCACCGGCAAGCGCGCGAAGGTCATTCCGCTCTCGCGCGCCGCGGTGGCCGTCGGCGCCGACGGGCTGCTCATCGAAGTGCACAACGATCCCGACCGCGCGCTCTCCGACGGGCCGCAGGCCATCCTGCCCGAGATGTTCGAGGAGCTGATGCGCCAGCTGCGGCGGCTCGCGCCCGTGGTCGGGCGGACGGTGTGAAGGGGATTCTGGTTTTGGAGGACGGGACCTCCTACCAGGCCGACGCGATCGGGAAGCCCGGCACCGCCTTCGGAGAGATCGTCTTCAACACGGCCATGAGCGGCTACCAGGAAGTGCTGACGGATCCCTCCTATGCCGGCCAGATCGTGGTCATGACGGCGGCGCACGTGGGCAACTACGGCATCCGCGCCGAGGAAGCGGAATCCGACCGCGTCCACGTCGCGGGATTCATCGCCCGCGACTTTCCGACCCGCTGGAGCGGGACCGACGGAGAGCGCAGCCTGGCGGATTACCTGGAAGAGAGCGGCGTCCTGGGCCTCCACGGGTTGGACACCCGATCGTTGGTGCGCCGCATCCGGAGCGAGGGGGCGATGCGCGCCGGCGTCTCGACGGAGATCGCCGACTTTGAGGAGCTGCGCCGGCGGGTCATGGCCTCGCCGCCGATGCTCGGCAGCGATCTGGCCCTGGGAGTTTCGCCGCAACAGATGCGCGTGGCGCCCGGGAGCCCCGGCCGCAAGAAGTTCCGGGTGGCCGCCGTCGACTACGGGATGAAGCGCAACATCGTCCGGTTGCTGCAGGCGGGTTCCTGCCGCGTGACGGTCTTTCCGGCCACGGCATCGGACGCGCAGATTCTGGAGAGCCGGCCCGACGGCATCTTCCTGTCCAACGGGCCCGGCGACCCCGCGGCGCTGGCGGGCCCGATCCGGACGATCGAGAAGCTGGTCCCGACGGGCACGCCCATCTTCGGAATTTGCCTGGGCCATCAGCTGCTCGGATTGGCGGTCGGCGCGAAGACCTTCAAGCTCAAGTTCGGGCACCGCGGCGCCAACCATCCCGTCCAGGATCTCGCGTCGGGGCACGTGGCGATCACGTCGCAGAACCACGGTTTCGCGGTGGACCCCGACACGCTGCCCCCGGAGGTCGAGACCACGCACCGGAACTTGAACGACGGCACGCTCGAAGGATTCCGCCACCGGACCCTTCCCATCCTGGCCGCGCAGTTCCACCCGGAAGCCGCGCCGGGCCCTCACGACGCCAACGTGCTCTTTCAGACGTTTCTCGACGCGATGAAAAACCAGCGGCACCCATGACCTCGCTGCCTCTCGAGGTCGCGGTCCGCTATCTGAAGTCGCGCCCGTCCAAACTGGTCTCCTCGGTGTCGTTGCTCTCGATCGCGGGGATCGCGCTGGGTGTCGCGGCGTTGGTGGTCGCGATGGGCCTGCTCTCGGGCTACCGGACCGAGATCCGCGAGAAGCTGATCGGCGCCAATGCCGCGGTCGTGGTCTTTCCCATGACCGCCGGCGGCGACAGGGATCCGGCCGCGGTCCAGAGCCGGATCGCCAAGGTGCCCCGCGTGCGGGCGACCGCGCCCGTCGTCTACCAGACCGGCGTGGCCAGCTCCGCCCCGACGCCCGACGGCGTCGACGCGGTCCTGAAGGGGATCGATCCGGAACCGGAGCGGAAGGTCTCGGACCTGGACGCCTACCTGCCGGACGTGGGCCAAGCGGTGCGTCCGGCGGCCGCGGATTCGCCGGCGTCGGTCGCGGTGGGCGGCGAGCTCGCGCGAAAGCTGGATATCCGCGAGGGAGATCCGATCGTGCTCGCCGTGTCGGACAACGCGTTTTCCGGCAGCCGTTTCGCCCCGCGGACCGGCCGCTTCCGCGTGGCGAGGATCTTCCACACGAACTTCGCGGAGTACGACTCGGAGTGGATCTTCGTCGACCGGCAGGAGCTGCGGAAGCTCGCGCGGATGGACG
Organism: Acidobacteriota bacterium; assembly: GCA_040005945.1. Lineage (GTDB taxonomy): Bacteria > Acidobacteriota > Thermoanaerobaculia > UBA5066 > Gp7-AA6 > DAHUXD01. Next base: position 2,121 of record JBDTXY010000300.1, on the reverse strand, counting down.
GCGCCGCCAACGTCATCGAGGTGCGCCTGGATTCCCTGCGGGACACCGCGGGGTCCGCGCGCGCGATCGGAGCGGCGGCGGGCAACGGGTACTCCGTGTCGGACTGGCGCTCCATGAACGGCGGTCTCTTCGCGGCTTTGGTCATCCAGCAGGTCACGCTGTTCATCGTCATCGGCCTGATCGTGGCGGTGTCGACCTTCAACATCGTCGCGACCCTGGTCATGACCGTTCAGGAAAAGAAGCGGGACATCGGCGTGTTGACGACGTTGGGTGCGGAGCCGGCCTTCTTCTCGCGGGTCTTCCTGGCGCTGGGGGGACTGCTGGGGGGAACCGGAGTGCTCGCCGGGGTCCTCTTCGGATGGCTGATCTGCTGGAGCGCGACGCGATTTCGCCTGCTGTCCTTTCCTCCGGGCGTGGCCGACATCTACTTTGTGTCGTACATTCCGTTCCTGGTCCGCTGGCGGGACCTGGCCGTCATCGTCGGGTTTGCGGCGGCCGCGATCCTGCTCGCGTCCTGGATCCCGGCCCGCCGCGCCTCCGCGATCGACGTCGCCGACGCGCTGCGCTACGAGTGAGTGGGCCGGCGCACGGCGCCGGGAGAGGCCGAGGTCATCGAGCCTGACCGGTCCCGCGCTTAGCCACGAATTCGTTCTGCCGTCGCATCGACTCTGCCCGGATCGCACCGAACTCGGGATTCTGGCGGATCGGATCGAAGAGCGGATCGTTGTCCATGGCCTGGTGGCAGAGGTAGCCGCCCTGCACGGCACCGCGGAGCAGCCGCAGGGCCTCCGGCCCGTGGCCGGCCAGTGAAACGTAGGCCGCGACGAAGTATTTCGGCTCGGCGTCGCGGATCTCGAGGACGGTCATCACCGCAGCGAGCGCGGCGTCTTTCTGGGCCCGGGACCGCCCCGTCGAGAGGAGAGTCCCGATCTCCGGCCCGGCGAGGAGCTCTTTGCCGTCGCCCAGGAGGCGCAGTCCCTCCGCTCGTCTGCCGTCGCGCAACATGGAGTCGATCGTGGTCGAGAGCGACCAGCTCGAGCCCGCGTCGAGGGCGATGAAGACGGCGGCCCGATCGTATCGCTTGAGGAGCATCATCGTGGCGCTGCAGGAGCGAAAGTCGCGGTCGTGCGGATCCACTTCGAGCGCCGCGTCGCATTCGCGGGCCGACTCGTCCAGCAGTCCCCAATAGCGCAATACATAGCCCATCGTGAAGTGCGCACGGCCGCTCTGCGGCCGCCGGCGCACCATGTCGGATGCGCGTTCGAGGCCACCCAGGAGGTCCCCTCCCTCGACCTCGTAGATCGCGAGATTCTCGGCGGCTTCCGTCAGGTCGGGATCGAGCGAGAGAGCGTGCTTGGCGCTGGCGAGGGCGCGGTCGTAAGCGGCGGCGCCTCCGTTCGCGTAGGTCGCGTCGTAGTAGTAACGGTGACTAAGCTCGCCCCAGGCGGGAGCGAAGGTGCCGTCGAGTCCCACGGATCGCTCGAGCATCGCGATCGCCCGCGTGTTGGGATCGGGATCGCTCGTGAACGGCTTGCTGCGCAGGTAGAGGTCATAGGCCTCGGGACTCTTCGGACGCGTGGCCGCTTCCGCGACTCCCGCGCCGGCGCCCAGGAGCGGGAATAGCCCCTGCCGCAAACGGGTCGAGATCTGGTCGCGCAGACCGATCACGTCGTTGGCCGCGGCGCTGGAGGTATCGCGCCAGAGCAGGCGGTTGCTGTCGGTGTCCACGACCTCGAGCGTCACGCGGAGCTGATCCCCCTCCCTCTGAAAGTGCCCGGTGAGCACGTCGGCGACCCGCAGCTCCCGGCCGGCGGCCTGTGGGTCCGCGTCCCCCTTCGCGTACTTCTGCGTGGAGGCGAAGGGCCGGATCGCGAGCGTCGGGATGTAGGAAAGCGTCGTCGCGATCTCATCCGGAAGCGCCAGCCTGAGATGGTCGATCGAGGGGTCTGCGCCCAGGTTTTGGAACGGGAGGACCGCCAGCGTGATCTGGCTGACGGCCCCCGGCGTGCCGTGAGGGCGATGGGAGGCCCACCAACCCGCGGCGGCGGCCGCCGCCAGGATCGCCGCCGCGGCGGCCGGAATTCTCCAGGGGAGGCGGCGTTCGGCGGCGGCCGGCACCGC
>JBDTXY010000299.1:0-4134 GCA_040005945.1 Acidobacteriota bacterium | reverse complement strand
CGGCAGGTCGCCTCCGATCGCGATCGCGATGACGCCCGGCCGGGCCAGCGCCTTGGAGACGTCGATCGACAGGATCCGCGCGTGCGCGACTTTTGCGCGCAGGAGCTTGCAGTGCAGCATCCGCGGCAGCATCACGTCGTCGGCGAACTTGGTCTGCCCCGTCACCTTGGCCGGGCCGTCCACCTTCGTGTAGGGCCGCCCCACGACGCGGGTCGGCTTGCGGGGCTCGGTCACGACTTCAACACCGGCAGCAATCCACTCTCATCGAAGTCGTAGCCATAGAGCGCCTCGTGCCGCGGCTGCGCCTCCTCGCCGCGAATCCAAGCCGCCGCCAGCTCCACGGCCTCGAAGATCTTGATGTAGCCGGTGCAGCGGCAAAGGTTCCCCGCGAGCGCTTCTTTGATGTCGTCGAGCGAGGGCTTGGGCTTCGCCGCGAGCAGCGCCTTCGCCGTCAGCAGGATCCCCGGCGTGCAGTAGCCGCACTGCGCCGCGCCCAGATCCGAGAACGCCTTCTGGAGCGGATGGAGCCCCTCCGGCCCCGCCATCCCCTCAACCGTTTCGACCGCGCGACCCTCGCACTCCAGACCCAGCACCAGGCACGAGAGCACCGGCTTTCCGTCCACCAGCACCGCGCACGTTCCGCACTCGCCCAGCTCGCAGCCGTGCTTCGTCCCAGTCAGCCCCAGGTCCTCGCGCAGCACCTCCAAGAGAGTCTTGTGGGGCTCGAAGGCCGCCTCGACGAGCTCGCCGTTAACGGAGAAACGCAGGAGCGTTTTCGAAGGGTCGGACGCTTCTCTTTCCTGAGCCTTGGCCATTCGCAAATCAACTGTAATCCCTTTGTTTTGAGAAGGAAAGGCAGTCAGTACTGACCGACCGGTCAGACAGATCCACTCACGCTGTGACCAGAGGCAGGGCCGCTTCCGCAAGTGCAGGCGATCGAGCGGGTTACTCCGGGGTGAGCGGCCAGGATACGAGGCGCTTTACAGACCCCGCGTGCACAAGCTGCTCCTGTACCTTCTCGAGCGGCCCACGCCCGCGCCGCGGTACCGGTCGGTTCCGGGGGGCAACAGACATCGCGAACCCGAATAGACGCGCCTCGCCGGACGTGCTCCGCCCGGCGAGCATCGGGTCCCCGAGCCGTTACCCTCTCGGGCCTTTCGTCATGGGGTCAATCCCGCGGTGAAGCTGGAAGGCTGCTTTATCGAGTCGAAGAACAGACGCAAACCCGCGGAGGTCAGGCTGCCTCCGCAGGGACTGCCATTGGGATTGGTTCCCCTCCTCGTGGAAACGCGGAGGGAGAGGTCGTCAGTTCCGCTGAGGACGACCGGGGAGAACGGGCCGAAGGGAATGGTGACCGGCGTGGCGGCCGCGGGATTGCGAGACAGGTCCTGGACGCACCGAATGACGCCTTCTGAGAGCAGTGTCGCGTTCTTGAGAACCTGGACCCTCACGTCGAACCGCGCTTGCTCATCGTTTTTGCTCTTCAGGCCGATCCATCCATGAGCATCCCCCAGGGACGCGAGGGTCCCGGCCGGGGGATGCGGCGCTCTATGCCGGGGATGGCACATTGTCAACGCTCCTATGTTGTCGCGAGCATCCCGGAAGGGGTCCGATCGAGGGCGGACTCCCGCGCTTATTGTTCCGGCGACGAGGGAGCCCAGCGGGGCAACTTGAGAAGGTCGAGCGGGTTGACCCGAGCGCCGTGGAGTCGAGCGCCCCAGTGCAAGTGCGGGCCTGTCGCTCGGCCCGTCGCGCCGACCGCGCCAATTCGCGCTCCCGCGGCCGCGCGATCGCCCGCCTTGACGTCGATGCGTGACAGGTGAAAGTACGTCGTGAAGAGCCCCCCGCCGTGATCGAGGATGACGGTGCCGCCCGAAAAGTACATCTCCTCGGCCAACACGACGGTGCCGGCTGCGGGAGCCGTTACGGGCGCACCCGGCGGCGCCGCGAGATCGACTCCGTTGTGCCGGGACCGGGGCTGGCCGTTGAAGACGCGCTTGGCCCCGAAGTTCGGGCGCAGCGGCGCGTCCACCGGCAGCCGAAACCCCTCGCTCCATCGGCGGGCAGTCGGAGCCGCAGCCCACACGCGGCCGACTTCCGCGCGCTCTCTCTCGATCCTCTCCTTCTCCGAAGGAGGCGGTTCGACGTAGGCGGGATCCACGGTCAGCTTCTGCTCGGGAAACCTCCCGGAGGCAACCTTCAAGTCCCACGCCGCTCCGTGCGCATCGCCGCAAAGGCCGCGGGCTTCCACGCGTACGCGGCGCGCTCCAAGGGAACTCTCGAAGTCGACCCCCCAGAGCACGTGCAGGACCCGGCCGCCCGCTGTGGAATCCCTCTCCATCGCCGCCGTGTGCTTGCCGTCCGACAGCTTTGCGCTCGCCAGCGGCACGCTGCTCTCGAGCGTCACGGCTACGATCTCGCCCTGCCGCGGTCGCGGCGAGGATGCCTCGACCTTCAGGCTCGGGACCCGACAATCCCCCGCCGGTGCGCCCGCCGCAACCGCCGCGGCGGACAGGAGGAAGCCGCCGGCGGCCGCTCGCCACATCGTGTTGAACCCCGCCTACCGCCCCGGACTCTTCACGACCTGGCCGCCCTTCATCACGAAGAGCACCTTCTCGGTCGCGTGGATGTCCTTCAACGGGTCGCCCGGCACCGCCGCGATGTCGGCCTCTTTCCCCTTTTCCAGCGTGCCGATGTCGGCGGCGAGGCCGACGAGCTCCGCCGCCATGGGGCCCGAGGATCTCAGCGCCGCGGCCGGGGACATCCCGAGCCCGACCATGAGGCCGAACTCCTGGGCGTTGATCCCGTGCGGCGAGACCGCCGAATCCGTGCCGAATGCGATCTTCACACCGCTCTTCAAGGCGCGGCGAAACATATCGGATCGCGCCGCCAGCGCCGCCTTGGCCTTGGCGGCGATGGCCGCCGGGAACTTCTGGGCCTTGTTGCCGGTCCACTCGCCCGCGAGCAGCGTCGGCACCAGAAACGTCCCCTTCGCCTTCATCAGGGCGAACGTCTCGTCGGTCACGAAGGAGCCGTGCTCGATCGAGTCGATGCCCGCCTTGACCGCCGCCTTCGCCGCGAGGTCGCCGTGCGCGTGCGCCGCGGTCTTGCGCTTCAGGCGGTGCGCCTCGTCGATGATCGCGGTGAGCTCTTCGTCGGTTAACTGCGGCGTCGCCACGTCGTCGGCGAGCGAGAGCACGCCGCCGGAGGCGCACATCTTGATGACGTCCGCCCCGTACTTGACGTTTAAGCGGACGGCCTGACGGCCCTCGTCCGCGCCGTGGACGATCCCCCGTTCGACGCCCGGCTCTTCCCCAAAGGTGCCCGGCGGAAAACCGGTCTGGTCGCAGTGGCCCCCGCTCGAGCCGATGGCATAGCGGGACACCAGCATGCGAGGCCCCGTGGCCCAGCCCTTTTGGATCGCGTTGCGCAGGCCCACGTCGAGGTCCTTCTCGCTGCCCACATCGCGCACGGTCGTGAAGCCGGCGTCGAGCAGTTTCCTGGCATAAGTCTGCGCTCTCAACGCCTGCTCGGCCACCGGCCGCCGCAGGCCTTCGAAGAAGTCGAGATAGTAGTTGTCCCCGGACTCATCCGTCAGATGCGTGTGGCAGTCGATGAAGCCGGGCAGCAGCGTCGCGTCGCCCAGGTCGATCACCGTCGCGCCGGCGGGGACCGGCAGATTGGCGCCGACCGCGGTGATCTTCGAGCCCTCCACCACGACCATTCCTCCCGAAACGGCGGCGTCCGACCGGCCGTCGAACACCCGCGCGGCCTTGAGCACGGTCACGGCCGGAGGCGGCGTCGGCGTCGGCTGGGCCGCCGCCGGAACGCACAGGACTGAAGAGAGGGCCACAGCGAAGGCCAGGGTTTTCATGGCGTGCCTCATTGGGTTGTGCCGGCCGCGGCGTTGTCCGCCGACCCGCGTCGAGAGAGGTAGATGAGCGCGCCGACGGCCAGCGCCAGAGCGCCCGAGATCAGTTGCTTGCCCGTCGCCTGCGACAAGAAGTAGAAGCACATCACGAGGGCCATGGCCGGGATCAGGACGCCGCCCGGCAGCCGAAAGGACCGCGGCGTGCCCGGCATCTTGCGGCGCAGGACCGGGACCGCCGCCGCCGTGCCGATGTACGTGGCCAG
>JBDTXY010000298.1:0-4135 GCA_040005945.1 Acidobacteriota bacterium | reverse complement strand
CCGCGAAGTAGACGATCCCGCCCGGGGCTCCGCGCGCGCCGAGGTCTCAGTGATCGATGGGTGCGGTCGCCGTCGCGTCCAGGATCTCGCGGACCCTGCGCACCAGCGTTTCGGGCGTGAAGGGCTTCTGAAGGAACGAGGCGTCCAGTTCCAGGATGCCCTGAGAGGCCATCGCCTCGTCGGGGTAGCCGGAGACGTAGAGGATGCGGATCTGCGGCCGGGACTCCAGCAACTGGCGCGCGAGCTCGGGGCCCGAGATCCCGGGCATGACGACGTCGGTTAGGAGCATGTCCAGACGCCCGGAATGGCGTTGCGCCACCTCCAGGGCCTGCTCGGCGCTGGACGCCTCCAGGACGGTGTAGCCGCCGGTCTCCAGAAGGCGCCGCGTGAGGTTGCGAACCGCGTCCTCGTCCTCGACCAGCAGGATCGTTTCGACGCCCGAGCGCGGCGTGCGGTCGCTCTCCGCGATGGGAAGGCTGCGCATCGCGCTCTCGCGGGGCAGGTAGACGGCGAACTCGGTGCCGCGGCCAGGCTCGCTCGAGACGAAGATCTGGCCGCCGCTCTGGCTGACGATCCCGTACGCGGTCGCCAGCCCCAGTCCCGCCCCGTGCGGCTTGTTCTTCGTCGTGAAGAACGGCTCGAAGACCCTCTTTTGCGCCTCCGCGTCGATTCCGGCCCCGGTGTCCGCGACTCCGAAGACGGCGTACCGGCCGGGGGTGATTCCGAAATGCTTTCGGGCGGAGGCCGCATCGACGTCGACGTTCTCCGTGCGCATCGTGAGGGTGCCGCCCTGCGGCATCGCGTCCCGTGCGTTGATCACGAGGTTCGAGATGACCTGTTCGAGTTGGCCCGGATCGGCTCGCACGCTGCCCAGCGCCGGGTCCAGCTGCGTCACCAGTCGAATGCGATCCCCGATCAAACGCATCAGCTTGGCCGTCGCATCGACAATCAGGGTGTTCACGTCCACGACCTTCGCTTCGAAGACCTGTTTGCGGCTGAACGCGAGCAACTGCCGGGTCAGGTTTGCGGCCCGGTCTCCGGCCCTCTGGATCTCCTGGATCTCGGCGCGGACGGGATCCCGCTCGGACAACTGGCGCAGCGCCATGTCGCTATATCCGAGGACCGCCGTCAGGAGGTTGTTGAAGTCGTGGGCGATCCCTCCGGCCAGCTGACCGATGGCGTCCATCTTCTGCGACTGCTGGAGCTGCTCCTCCAGGAGCTTTCGTTCCGTGATGTCGCTGGCCGTGCCCTCGACGATCACCTCTCCGGCCGCCTCGTCGGCCAGCAGGGACGCGTTTTCCAGCGTCCACACGGCGCTTCCGTCCTTGCGCTGGCCCAGCATCTCGTAATTCGTGAGCTTGCGGAACTGGAGCAGCGATTCCCGGAATCCCTGCCAGTCCTCGTCCGAGGGATACAGCGCGCGGATGTCGCGGCCCAGCAGCTCCTCGCGCGAGCCGTACCCGAACATGCGGGCGAGCGCCTCGTTGCACTCCAGGATCCGCCCCGCGAGAGTCGTGCGATAGACGCCGGCCAGGTTGCGCTCGAAGAGGAGGCGATACCGCTCCTCGGATTCGCGGATGTCGTCCTGCACGCGCTTTCGCTCCAGGGCGACCGCGATCTGTTGGGAGACGAAGGTCAGCATCTCCTTCTCGGCCGAGCCGAATCGGAATCGCGGGTCGTAGCTCTGCACGACCAGGACCCCGAACGTAGTCCCGCCGCGCTTGAGCGGCACGCCCAGCCAGTCGACCGACCACGATCCCACGAGCTCGACATCGCCGCGCTCTTCCATCTCCTTGAAGTTCTCCTCGCTCACGAGCAGCGGCTGGCCCGTGCGCAGGACGTATTCCGTCAAGCCCTTGCCCAGCTTCTTGGGGGCCGGCCTGGAATCCGCTTCGTCGATGCAGTACGGGAAGGAGAGCGTGTTGCTCGGAGGGTCGTACAACGCCACGTAGAGGTTCTTGGCGTACATCAACTCGCCCACGATCCCGTGGATGGCCGCGTAGAACTCGTCGATGTCGTCGGCCGAGCTGGTGGTCGCCGCGATGCGGTAGAAGGCGGACTGCAGTCTCTCGGAGCGCTTGCGAGCGCTGATGTCGGTGGCTACGCCGAGGACCTGGGGACTTCCCCCGTCGGTCGGGGGCAGGGGAACCTTGATGGTTTGGAACCATCTCGTGATCCGCGAGCGGGCGTCGGTCACCTGTTCTTCGACGATCAGCTTCGGCCGCCCGCTGCGCATCACTTCGCGGTCGTCCTTGAGAAAATGCTCGATCTCTCCCAGATTGGGATTGAAATCGGCGTCGCTCTTGCCCACGAGGTTTTCGACGGAGGTGCCGTAGATCTCCGCCACGGCGTGGTTGGCCAGCGTGAACCGGCCCTCCCAGTCCTTCGCAAACACGAGGTTGGGATCGGCATCGATGACCCGGCGCAGGAATTCGTGCTGCGCGCGAAGCCGTTCCTCGTTTTCCCGGACCGACTGTTCGGCCAGGCGGCGCTCCGTGATGTCCATCGCCGATCCGATGAAACCCTCGAAATCTCCGGATGCCGTGGTTCGCGGGATTGCCGACTCGAGAATCCAGCGATACTCGCCGTCCGCTCTGCGCAGGCGGTACTCGGTCTGAAACGCCTGCCGCGCCGCCAACGCGCGTTCGTAGGTCGAGGCGAACCCGTCCAGATCGTCGGGATGAATGCCTCGGCGGGAGCCTTGCCCCCACTCCTGCTCGAGCGTCTTGCCGGTGAAGTCGAGCCAGGGCTTGCTGAAATAAATGCTGTTGCCGGCGGCGTCGTCCATCCAGATCATGACGGGGGCCGCGTCCGCGAGATTGCGGAAGCGTTCCTCGCTTTCCCGCAGGGCCTGTTCGGCCCGCCGGCGCTCGGTGACGTCGTGGACGATGCCGATGACCCCCACGACCTCCCCGGCGGCATTGCGGTGGGGCCCGTACGTCGCCACGGCCCAGCCGGTCCGCTGGGTCTGAGGGATGGAGTAGGCCACATCCTCGGACTGCGCCGTTTCACCGGCCAGCGCGCGGTCCAACAGCGGGAGGATTCCCTGCTGCTGTAGGAAGGGGAAGACATCGGCGGTCTTCCGTCCCAGAACTTTCGCCGCGGGCATTCCCGTCATCTGTTCCAGATACCGGTTCCAGACGATGTAGCGCAGGTCCCGGTCATAGACGACGATGCCTTCGCCTGCGCCCGAGATGATCTCCTGCCGGAATTGGTTGGACTCCTTGAGGTCCTCGCGAGCCCGCCGGCGCTCGGTGATGTCTTCGACGACTCCTTCGTAGTGGAGCAGGCGTCCCGAGGAGTCCCGCACCGGCCGCGCGCTCTTGCGCACGGTGATGATCTGGCCGCCGTAACGGCGCCACGAGAGCTCCAGGTCCTGGACTTCGCCCTCACGCTCCAGGCGTTCGAGGAAGCCGCGCCGCGACTTCGAGTCGACGTAGATCTCGCGGAGGTTGACGGCCATGAGGCTCTCGCGCGACGGAAAGCCCAGCAGCCGGAAGAGCGCCGGGTTGGCGTCGAGAACCTGCCCCGACAGTGTCGCGCGGTAGAGCCCCACCGGCACGCCTTCGAACAGCGAGCGGTAGCGGGTCTCGGCCTCGTTGGCAACGCGCCGGCGCGCGGAGTCTTCGAGGGCGGATCGGATCGCGGGGGCCAGCCGCGGAAAATGATGCGGGTGCTTGAGGATGTAGTCGTCGAACCCCGCCTTCATCGCCGAGACCGCCAACTCTTCGCTGCCGGTTCCCGTGCACAGGATGACGGGCAGGTACGAGAAGAGTTCGCGAACGCGGTCCAAAACCTGAAAAGCGTCGATCCAGCTGGGGCGATGGTCCGCCAGGACCACGTCGAACTGTCCCGCCGCGAGAACGGACTCCAGCTCCTCGGGTTGTGCGATCTCGAGGATGGCGATATTCCCGAGGCCGCCGCGCAGGGACTCGCGGATCAACTCTCGATCGCGCGGGTTCTCGTCGATGACGAGCACCCGCAGTACTTCGCCCGCGGGTCCGCCCCGCGAAACGGGGCCGCGGGAGGCCGTTGGATCAGATGGCATCGCTTGAATGGTCTAGCCCACATTATGCCACCACGTCGCCGGAGCTGCGCTGCGGGATCTGCCCTGCGGGCACCGTCCCGCGGCTCG
>JBDTXY010000297.1:0-4145 GCA_040005945.1 Acidobacteriota bacterium | reverse complement strand
TCTCCTTGACGTTGATGTCCATCTCCTCGACGCCCTGGTTGGTCACGATCTCGAACGAGGGAAACGTCTTGTCGGCGACCTCGATCTCGACCATGCGGTCCTCGAGCTTGCCGTCGCGCAGGAGGCTCCGGAGCTTGGCCCGCGTCTCTTCGGCATCCGCCTCGGAGAGCGCCGGCAGGAGCAGGTCCAGCAGGCGCTGCTCGGTGCGGGTGCGCGCGCGATCCCGGATCTCGAACGTCTTCTCCTCTCGGACCATCTGCACGGCCACTTCCGTCAGGTCCCGCACGATCGACTCGACGTCGCGGCCGACGTAACCGACCTCGGTGAACTTGGAGGCTTCGACCTTGATGAACGGCGCATCGGCCAGCCGGGCCAGCCGCCGCGCGATCTCGGTCTTGCCGACTCCCGTGGGCCCGATCATCAAGATGTTCTTGGGCAGGATCTCGCGGGCCATCTCCGCGGAGAGGCGCTGGCGCCGCCAGCGGTTGCGCAGCGCGATGGCCACGGCCTTCTTGGCGCGCTTCTGTCCGATGACGTACTTGTCCAGCTCGACGACGATCTCGCGCGGCGTGCGCGCGGCCGCCACCGGAGTCTCCGTCTCTTTCTCCTTCTCTCCGGGCATCAGGAAGACCACGTCAAAGTTCTTCCATCGTGAGGTGATCGTTGGTGTAGATGTCGATCTGCGCGGCGATCAGGAGCGCCTCCCGCGCGATGTCCATGGCCGAGAGGTCCGCGCGGTGTTTCAAGAGTGCGCGCGCCGCCGCCAGGGCGAAGGAGCCGCCCGATCCGATCGCCAGGACGCCCTCCTCCGGCGAGATGAGATCGCCCGTTCCCGAGATCAAGAGCGAGCTCTGCTTGTCCGCGACGATGAGCAACGCCTCCAGCTGGCGCAGCATCTTGTCGGTGCGCCAGTCCTTGGCCAGCTCGATGGCGGAGCGCTCCAGGTTGCCGCGGTGCTCGTCGAGCTTGGACTCGAATCGCGAGAAGAGGGCGAACGCGTCGGCCGAGGATCCCGCAAAACCCGCCAGGACTTCTCCGCCCTTCAACCGGCGGATTTTGGCCGCCGACTGTTTCATGATCGTGGTGCCCAGCGTGACCTGGCCGTCCGAGGCCATCGCGACTTTCCCGGCGTGGCGCACGCAAACGACGGTGGTGGAATGCCACTTCTCCATCGAGGGGCAGGATACAGCAGCGGACGGCTATCGTCTCCCGGCTTCCGCCTTCGGACCCCCGAGCGCTTTGAGCCCCGCTTCGACGATCGCATCTTCTTCCCCATCCCCCGGAGCCGGCCGGTCGGCGACCGCGACGTCCGGCTCGATTCCCCGCCCCTCGTAGCTCTTGCCGTCCAGGCTCTCGATTGCCTGCCGCGAAAGCCACAGCATCGAGCCGTCGGAGAGCGGGCTCGCCGAGGCTCCCCCGCTGGCCATGCCGGCGGTAACTTCGCCGACGATTTGCCCGATGGCATGGGCGCGAAACTTCAGCGCCAGCGATTCGCCCGCGGAGGCCGTCCCGGAGTTGACCAGGAGCACCACCGGCAGCGGCTTGTACGGGGGCGGGACCAGCCGTTTTCCGCTGCGCGAGATCATGAAGTAATCCCCCGAGCTCCACAGCCCTCGGAGAAACGAGGGAAGGATGTTGGGGTCGTAGCCGCCGCTGTTGCCGCGATCGTCCAAGAGCAGACCGTCGATCTGGTTCCAGCCCGCCAGCTGCGGCCGCACGCGGGCGATCGCGTCGCGATCCAGCAGCAGGTCCACGATCGCCAGCGCGGTCTCCGCGCTCATACCCCAGAGGTGGACGTAGCCGAAGGCCTTGCTATCGCGGCGGATGACACGCGCGCTCCTCCAGACCATCGTGTCCCCCGGCTCCTCGACGCGCAGCCCGAGGCGGCTCGTGCGCTCCGGTTCCGAACCGGGCTTCCAGGTGACGACGACCGCGCTTCCGGGAACACCTTCGAAGACTAAGAACAGATCTCGGAAGTTGACCCGGGCCTTGCCGTAGGGGACACCGTCGACCTCCAGGATCCGATCTCCGATCTTCATCCCGGCCGTCGCGGCGGAGCTGCCGGGGATCAGGCCCTTGACCGCGTACCCATCGCCGTCTCGGCCGATGCGCAGGCCCGCGGTTCCCCAGTTGCGGTCGGGCAGCTTGCCGGCCGGCAGGCGGAAGGTGTGGGAATCGTCCAGCGTCGCGAGCAGCCGGTCGTAGACGGCGCCCTGCTCGGCGGGCGACGCCGCGCGCGAGAGCTCATCGGCGGCCTTGCGAACGGCCGCGCTCCAGTCCACGCCCTTCAACTTCGGATCGAAGAAGTCCTCGCGAACGCTCTTGTCGATCTCCGCGAGCACCGGTGGAAGCGGCGGCGGGTCGGGAGGAGCGCTCCAGCCGAGGCCGAGCGCGGCCAGAGCGACCGTCGCGGCGAAGCCAAACAGTTTCATGCGTTACGCTTTCGGGTGGGCATTCCGGTAGACCTCGCGCAGCCGCGCGGCATCCAGGTGCGTGTACTTCTGCGTCGTGGAGAGCGAGGCGTGGCCGAGCAGCTCCTGGATCGCGCGCAGGTCCGCGCCCGCCTGCAGGAGATGCGTGGCGAAGGTGTGGCGCAGCGCGTGGGGTGAGATTTCCGCCGGCAGGCCGGCCGCGCGCAGCCGCCGCTTCAAAAGCCTCGCCATCGAACGCGGCGTGAGCCGTCCTCCTCGCGCGTTGACGAACAGAGGCTCTCCGGACTCGGGATTTTCCCCTTCGACGCCATGACGCAGAGCGGCGCGCGAAGGAAGGTAGGCGCGCAGGGCATCGCCCGCGGACTCGCCGAAGGGAACGATGCGCTCCCGGCTCCCCTTGCCCGTGACGCGCACCAGCCGGGTCGCGAGGTCCACGTCTTCGAGATCCAGCCCGGCCGCTTCCGAGACGCGCAGGCCGGCCGCGTAGAGCAGCTCGAAGAGCGCCCGTTCGCGCTCCGGGATGTGTCCCTCGTCTTCCGCGGCGAGAAGCCGCTCCGTGTCCGGCAGGCTCATCGCCCGAGGGAGGGTCCGGGGAACCCGCGGCGAGGGCAGCCCCTTCGCCGGATTGGCCTCGACGTGGCCTTCCCGGCAAGCCCAGCGAAAGAAAGAGCGCAGCGTGGAGAGATGCCGCGACAGCGACCGATTCGCGAGCGCTCCCCGATGCAGGTGCGCCAGGTAGGAGCGCACCGCCAGCGTGTCGATCTTCGCCAGGGGTGTGCGTGCCGCGGTCTCGTGCGCGAACTCGTTCTCCCAGAAGTCGACGAACCGGCTCAGGTCGGTGCGGTACGCCAGCACGGTCCGCGGGGAGAAGCGCCGCTCATCCGCGACGTAGGCCTCGAATCCGTCGATGGCGCGAGAGAGCGAAATCACGCGACAAAGAGTGTAGCGCGCCGGAAAGGAGCTCAGGCCGGCCATTCCCTGTCGAGAGGCCCCGGATCATCAGTTCGCGGCGCGAATAGTCTCCCGACGAAGGAGGGAGGAGGTTCGCGCCGCGGGAGCCCGCAGCGATCGCGCAGCAGCGCGACGCGCGAGGGCGACGGTAGAATGCGCCGCCATGGAGCTGCGGCCGTTTCGATCGATTCGTTTCTCGTCCCGCGTCCTGCGTCAGAGGGGCCTCTCCGACGTGTTTGCCCCTCCCTACGACCAGATCTCGCCGGCCTTGCAGGAGGCCCTCTATGCGCGGGCGCCCGAGAACATCGTGCGCATCACGCACCCCAAGAAGGACGTCGAGGATCCGTACCGCGCCGCCGCGGCGACGCTCACGCAATTCCTGGCCGACGGCACGCTCGAGAAGGAGCGCCGGCCCGGCCTCTGGATCTACCGGCAGACGTTTGCCGAATCCGGCCGGACGTTCGTGCGCGATGCGCTGGTGGGACTGGTTCGCCTCTCGCCGTACGAAGCCGGAATCGTCCGCCCGCATGAGCTCACCCTCTCCAAGCCCAAGGCGGATCGGCTCGCCCTTCTCTCGGCGACGAAGGCCGACTTCGAGCTGGTATTCCTCATGACCCGCGCTCCCCTGTCCGACGCGCTCTCCACCCGGCGCACGCCCGACCTTTCGGCGGCCGACGCCGACGGCGTGCGTCACGACGGCTTTCGGATCACGGACTACGCGGCGCACGTCGAGCTTCAGGGGCTCGTCAAGAACGCGGAGGC
>JBDTXY010000296.1:0-4168 GCA_040005945.1 Acidobacteriota bacterium | reverse complement strand
TGCATCGACCGGCACCTGGCGGGGCCGCGCCGGAACAAGGCCGCCCTGATCTGGGAAGGGGAGCCGGGCGACCAGCGCACGCTGACCTATCGCGATCTCTACCGCGAGGTCTGCAAGTTCGCCAACGTCCTGAAGTCGCTCCGGATCAAGAAGGGCGATCGCGTCACGCTGTACCTGCCGATGATCCCGGAGCTGCCGATCGCGATGCTGGCGTGCGCGCGGATCGGCGCGATCCACTCGGTGGTCTTCGGGGGCTTCTCCGCCGAGTCGCTGCGGGATCGCATCAACGACCAGGGCGCGAGGCTCCTCGTGACCGCCGACGGCGGCTGGCGGCGCGGCAACGTCGTGCCGTTGAAGCAGATCGCCGATGAGGCGCTGCAGCAGACTCCATCCATCGAGAACGTCGTCGTCGTTCGGCGCACGGGAACTCCCGTGCACTTCCACGAGGGGCGGGAGCACTGGTGGCACCGGCTGATGGAGGATGCGCCGATCCCGTGCAAGCCCGAGAAGATGGACGCGGAAGATCCGCTCTACATCCTGTACACCTCCGGGACGACGGGCAAGCCCAAGGGAATCCTCCACACGACCGGCGGCTATCTGGTCGGCGCGTACGCGACCTCGAAGTGGGTGTTCGATCTCAAGGAAGAGGACGTCTACTGGTGCACGGCCGACATCGGCTGGGTGACCGGGCACTCCTACGTCGTCTACGGTCCGTTGGCCAACGGGGCGACGTGCCTGATGTACGAAGGAGCGCCCGATTCGCCGGCGCGCGACCGGTTCTGGGACCTGATCGAACGGCACGGCGTCACGATTCTCTACACCGCGCCCACCGCGATCCGCGCGTTCATGAAGTGGGGCGTCCAGTGGCCGGCCAAGCACGACCTGACATCGCTCCGGCTGCTCGGCTCGGTGGGGGAGCCGATCAACCCCGAGGCGTGGATCTGGTACCAGAAACACATCGGCCGCGGGAAATGCCCGATCGTGGACACGTGGTGGCAGACGGAGACCGGCATGATCATGATCACGCCGCTTCCCGGCGTCACGACGACGCGGCCGGGCTCGGCGACGCGGCCGTTTCCCGGGATCCAGGCGAAGATCCTGGATCTGGAGGGCCGCGAGGTCAGAGTCGGCGGCGGCTATCTCGCGATCACGCGGCCGTGGCCCGCGATGCTCCGCACGATCTGGGGCGACGAGGAGCGGTACGTCCAGACGTATTGGTCCAAGTGGGGCAAGGGCGTCTACTTCCCGGGCGACGGCGCCAAGCGCGACCGGGACGGCAACTTCTGGCTGCTGGGCCGCGTGGACGACGTGATGAACGTCGCGGGCCACCGGATCGGAACGATGGAAGTGGAATCCGCGCTGGTCGACCACCCGGCGGTGGCCGAGGCGGCGGTCGTGGGCGTCTCCGACGAGCTGAAGGGGACCGCGATCGCCGCGTTCTGCATCCTCAAGGAGAAGGAGAAGACCGCCGGCGCGCAGTCGGACCAGGATCTCCAGCGGGAGGTTCGCAACCACGTCGCCAAGAAGATCGGCGCGATTGCCCGGCCCGATCGCCTCTTCTTCGTTCCCGACCTTCCCAAGACGCGCTCGGGCAAGATCATGCGGCGTCTCCTGCGCGACATCGCGGAGGGGCGCGTGCTGGGGGACACGACCACGCTGGCGGATGCGTCGGTGGTGGCGGCCCTGAAAGACCAGTACGAGGATCGGGAAGGCTGAAGCGAGACGCGGCGGCCGGCTATTTCGGTTCGAGGCCCTTCGACAGGGGTGAAGCCGCGTGGCTCCGGAAGGCCTCGAGCTCGCGGCGGGCCTGCTCGGCGCGGCGGTCGCCGACTTCCGTGTATATCCGGGCGCGCTCCTCCAGCAGCTCCTCCCTCCACGGAAAGTTCGGCTCCAATTCTCCGAGCGCCTCGGCCACGTGGGAGCTGCCGAGATATCTGGCCACGGCTAGGCGCGTCAGCAACCGTCCCTCCTCCAGCTCGGCAACGGCGAAGGGGGGCGTGAGAAGCTCGTACACGGGGCGTGCGAGCTCCGCGTTCTTGGACGGCAGGTCCGTCGCGATGGCGAGCAAGCGATCCATCACGCTTGTGGTCGGCCAGGGATCCTCCCGGTACCGCCGAAACGCGGCCGCCGTGGCCGCATAGCATTCCGCGTACTTGCCCTGGCTCCAGAGGTAGCGGGCCAGGATCGCACCGGCTTCCGCGGGCTGAAACTGCCGCACCTGCTCCACCCACGCGAGCGTCGAGGCGTCTCCTCCATCGGCCATCGCCTCCCCGATCATCGTCACTTCCAGCGGTCCCACCGGCTGCCAGGGCCCCGCGAGCCAGGCCCCGCGCACGCTTCCCAAATTTCCTGCGAGGAATGCCGAATGCGCGGTCAGCCGGCGGATGTCTCCCTCGGTGGCGCCGGCCACGGGTGTGGTGATGCCTTCCTCCGTGAGGGCGGAGATCTTGTGCCACGACACCGCGACCCAGTCGGGATCGCTTCCTTCCAGGACGGGCCGGTTCTCACCCCTCTGCTCCGACAGCGCGCGCAGATCGTCGCTCTGAAAGAGGCTGGAGCCGAGGCTGCGGGCGAAGGCGAACTCCACGAGGTTGCGATCGTCCAGATTGATGCGTCCCTTTTCCTCGCGGACGATGGCTCTCGCCAGAGAATCGCGCGCCACGTAATGGGACAAGAAGCCCTCCAGGCCCGTGACGCGCCACGCGTCGTTCATCGCACTCGCGTACGGCTCCTCGGACAGCCGGCGGCGCAGAGTCTCGGTCGGATAGCGCAGCGGCCGCACCGTGGCCACGAGGAGCATGTCGTCCTTCTTCCCGGAGAACGTTTCGACGCTCGGAAACGCCGAGCCCAGAGTCGCGTAGATCGTGCGCACCGTTTGGGCGTTGACTTCGTACGCCTGCAGCCACTGGATGAAGATGCCATCCTTGGAAAGGCGCGAGCGCACCGCGTCGTAGAACTCGCGCGTGAAGAGGCTCGAAATCCCGGCGCGATATGGGTTGGACGGCTCGGAGAAGATGACGTCGTACCGCTCGCGCGTGGTCAGGAGGAGCTCGCGTGCGTCGCCGATCGTGATCTTCACCTTGGGATTCGCGAGCACGTTTCGGTTGACCGTCGCGCAGTCCCGCGCCACGTCCAGAACCGCGCTTTCCAGCTCGATGACGTCCACGCGCTCGATGGCCGGGATCGACCCCAGCCACCCGGCCGTGGATCCGGTGCCCAGGCCGATGACCAACGCGCGCCGCATGTCCGGGTGGAGCGCGGCGCCCACCAGGCCGCCCATGACCTGCGTCGCGGCGTCCTCGCGGGAGTTGCCGTCCACCTTCCCGTTGACCGAGAAGGCGACTCCGCCTCGCGTCTTCACGAGCGCCACGCTGCTCTCGCGGCCGTCGGCGTCCCAGGCCAGGCCGCGCCTCTGGTCGCGCTGCCATGCCTCGATGAGGTTGGGTGACGCGTCGGTGAATTGGACTCGGCCGGCGCCGATCGGCGTGTGGCGCCAGACCGCCGTCGGCCCGGCGAAGCCGATCATCAACAGGCTGGCCGCGATGCCGGTCAGGGGCAGCGCGCCGCGGCGCCAGCTCTTCTGGCTCCGGATCGCGAGCACGAGCGTCCATGCGCTCAATGCCGCCAGCAGGATCACGACGGCCTTCCAGGCCCCCGTCGCGGAGAGCAGAGGCACGAGCCCGAATCCGCCGGCCAGCGACCCGCCGATGGCTCCCAGCGTGTTCCAGGCATAGGTGAGGCCCACGTCTTCGCCCACGCTCTTTCGGCCGCGGCCGAGCAGAGCCACGAGCTGCGGAAACTGGATGCCCGCGATGATCGAGGCCGGCAGCACGACCAGGCATGCGATCTCGGTCCAGCCAAACAAGTAGCCCCAGAAGCCCAGGGCTCCGAACGATCGGGAGAAGATCGCGAAGAGGGCGATCCGGTCTCCCAACGCGTACGGCAAGGCTACGAACACGGCCTCCAGGGTCGTCGTCGCCGCGAGGGCCATCAGAGTCGCCGGCCGCTTCCCGCGCGAGCGTCCGTAGAGCGCCGCCCCGAAGCCGATGCCCGCCAGCGCCACGGCCAGGATGAGGCCGAACGTGTAGGTCGAGCCCGGCCGCGTCGTCGTGACGCCGGGAAGCGGCGTGATCAGGATCATGCCGGTCTCCGTCTGCCACCACGTGTC
>JBDTXY010000295.1:0-4176 GCA_040005945.1 Acidobacteriota bacterium | reverse complement strand
GATGACGAGGACGATGAGAGCGAGGAACCGCCCGAGGATCCGGTCCAGGCCGCCGCGCTGCCCGCCGCCGCGGCGCCGTGGGCCTTGAACCAATGGTCGGCTTCCGCGGTCAGACCGAAGGCGACGACGTAGGGAAACCACTCGTCCTTCAAGCGCGGCGCGGGCTTGGAGAGCTCGTGCGCGAAGAACATCCGGGCCGAAGCCAGGGCCTTCCGGCGCGCGATGCGGCGCGCTCCGTTTCGCGTCTTGGCGAGGTTGAAGACGCCGTTGACGACCCCCAGCCGCAGCAGCAACGAGCCCAGAACCGTGAGCATGCTCACGGGCGTGGTGTCCGCCATGCCCAGGCCGACGTAGAGGAACAGGAGCGCCGGCACCCACAGGAAGCCCGGCGAGAACGCGTCCACGTGAACGATCCGCTTCTGGAACGCAAAGGCGCAGGCCGCGCCGATCCCATACACGATCAGGTACATGAACGCCGTGGAAAAGAGCTGCCCCGGCTCCTCGCGCCCGCTCAAGATCGCCGCTGAGTGCAGCGCGAAACCGCCGGCGAAGAGCGCCGGCGTCCACCAGCGCGACGGCGCCGGCGAGGTGTCCTGAAAATCCGGATGCGTCTTCAACTTCGCCTCCAGGCCGCGCTTGATCTTGGAGGCGGGATCCAAGCCGCTGGACTTGTAGTGCTTCTTGATCGCGTCCGTGTCGGTCTCCTCCTTTCCGAGGAAGAGCGCCTTGACGAGGTCATCGTCGTAGCCGTCGAGCCTCTGGACCGGGACCAGCAAGCGCATCTTGAGCGTCTTTCCGTGGACCTCGCTCGAGATTTTCTTCTCGGAGGCCAGCCGGGCGAGAACGGCCGCGACCTCCGGAGCGCCGATTTTTTCGTCCCAGAGCGCTCCGGCCTCCTCGGGTGAAAGCGACAGGAGATTCTTCTCCAGCCACGCTTGGTCGATCGACTCCGGCGGGATCAGGGGCGCGAAGCGCCCGAGCGCGCCGTCGCGGGAACGCCAGGAAAAGTAGAGGACCAGGATCGCGGCGCCGAAGAGGATCCAAAGGGCCTGACGTTGACGCGGGCTGGCGAGGCCCCCCACGGCCTCCGGCTGCGCGGAGCCGGTGTAGGCCAGAGGGACCGTGACGACGAAGCCTTGGCGGGGAGGTAAGGCTCCCGTCCGAAAAGTCCCGATGAACGGCTTCTCCGGCTTCCACACCGGGTCGAGCGCAAGCGCGAGCGCGAATTCCTGGATGGGCCACTCCCGCTCCGCAAAGGCAAAGTCGTGATCGAGAACGTAGGTCGATCCCCGCTTCTGGAGGATCCCGTGAAGCGTGTAGGTCAGCTCGTAGACCAGCTCGGCGTTGGCGAACGGCGGATCCGACGGAAGGCGGCTGCGCCAGCGGAGCACGTTCGGGCTGGACCAGGCCCATTCGTCCACGGCCGAAAGCTCGCCTTGCGACAGGGGATGCCGCGTGCCGTCGGAGTCGATGCGGGCGACCGATTCGAGCGCCAGCGCCTGGCCTTGAAAGAGACGGAAGGTTCGCTCTCCCCCGTTCCAGTCGCCGTCGAAGACCATGTGCTGGGTCTCGACGACATGAAGATTGCCGGCGGCATCCAGCCGCGCCTTCACGTCGAACGCGCTCCAACGGAGCTCTTTTGCGTCGGCCACAGAGATGGCGGCCGAGGCCGCCAGAAGCAGCAGGATCAGCGAGCGTCGGGCGCGCGTGCGATTCATTCGCTCATCCCTCGATCCGTCCATTCATCCGCTTCGTCCGGCGCGCCGCGCCACCGGGATGACGAACCGGATGGAAGTCAGCCTCGGCGAGAAGGCCGCGATCTTGTTGTCGACCAAACCGGCGGCCAGGCCTGCCTTCTGCACGTCCAGCCAGAGAAAGGGAAACTGCAGCTCCGCGATGAAGGGCTTCTTGGGGAAGACCGCCCAGACCGAGCCCGAAGGCTCCAGGCGCTTTTCCAGGTCGCGAAAGAGCGTCGAGAGCGAGCCTTCCGCCGGAACCTCCACCATGATCCAGGGGTGCCGGCCCGCCGGGAGCTTCTCGACGCGCTCGACCAAGGGCCCGAAGGTCGCGCGCATCGTCTTGACGAATTCGGGCGACGATCCCTTCGCGTAGGCCGTGGCCTGCCCCGGCAGGGAGAACTTCTCCCAGGGCGACTTCATGGCGCCATTCTACGGGCCTAAGATGTCGGGCGTGGCGTTCGAGGAGGAACTTTATCCGGACGAGTATTTCGAAGGGCTCCACCGGGTCACGCCGTTTGCGGCGCCGGCGCGCAAATGGCGCGAAAGGGATCGCGACATCCTGGCGCTGACCGTTCCGACATCGGGAATGGTCGTCTTGGATCTGGGCTCGGCGCGCGGCGACGTCTGCTTTCTGCTTTCGCCCCACGTGAGGAAAGCGGTCGGCATCGACGCCTCGCCGAAGGCCATCGAGATCGCGGAGCACGAGCGGCAGCGCCGCGGCCTCGACAACGTGCGGTTCGTGCAGGGCGACGTCGCCTTGCTCGCGCCGATCCCGGACGCCTCGATCGACGTCGCCGGCGCGTTCGACTTACTCGAGCACGTCGACGACGCAACGGTCGAGCAGATGCTGGACGCGCTCTCCCGCGTGCTCAAGCCCGGAGGGGCCCTCGTCGCCTACACCCCCAATCGCGAGCACTACGTGGAGCGCATGAAGGCGCACAACTTCCTGCTCGCGCAGTTTCCCGAGCACATCGCGGTGCGCCGGCCCGGAGAATTGCGCCGGCTGTTGGCCCAGAGGGGCTGGCGGATCCTCGACCTGCGCTACGCCACCTCTCCTTTTCCGGGCGTGCGATGGCTCGAGAAGCTCCTCTGCCGTCTGCCCGGGATCGGAAGACTCTTCCGCTACCGCATCCTCCTGAAGGCGGAGCCGCCCGCGAAACGATAGACTGGCCGTTTATGCGCGCCAGCGTGATCATTCCGTGCCGCGACGCCGCCCACACCGTGGCCGACGCCGTGGCCTGCGCCCTGGGACAGAGCGAGAAGCCGTTCGAGGTCCTGGTCGTCGACGACGCCTCCGCGGACGCCTCGACCGCGATTGCCCGAAAGGCCGGAGCGCGCGTGCTGATCAACGACGCGCGCCGCAACGCCGGCGGCGCCCGCAACGCCGGCATCGAGGCGACCTCGGGCGAAATGATCGCCTTCTTGGACGCCGACGCCGTGGCCGCGCACGACTGGCTGGCGCGTGCCCGCCGCATTCTCGAAGCGGATCCGCGCATCGCCGGGGTCGGCGGGCGCATCGTCAACGGGCGCCCGGGCCTCTACGGCGAGCTGGACTATTTCCTGAACCATTCCGAGTGGATCGCCCGCGGCCGCGCCTGCGCGAAATCCAGCATCCCGACCATGGCGATCGTGTACCGGCGCGAAGCCGTCGGGGAAGTGCGCTTTCCCGAGTCCAATTCCGGCGAGGACACCGCCTTCGCGCTCTCCGTCGCCGCCCGGGGCGGCAAGCTCTGGTACGACCCGGACATCCTGGTGACGCACCGGCACGAGCGCCTGGACTGGCGCTCCTTCTGGGAGAAGCAGGCCGCGTGTGGGAAGACGATCTTCCTGACGCGTTCGCAGCTGGACCGGCCCGGCAAGATTCTGGTGCGCGCGCCCGTTCTGCTCTTCCTCTTTCCCCACCTCTGGATCACGCTCGCGCGAATGCTGCGCGCGGGCTACGCGGGCAAGGCCGTGGCGCTTTTCCCGTGGCTCGTGGCCGGAGAGATCGCGCGGATCCGGGGGTTCTTCGACGCCCGCCGGCAGCAGCGGCGGCCGGCTCCCGCCGGCGAAGCCGCCCGCGAGGTCCGCGCGTGAGGGCGCGAAGGCTCGCCCAGGGTCTGGCCCTCGCCCGCGACTGGGTCTCTCCGGGGGATGCGATCGCGCAGTGGACGCATTTCGTGACCTCGGTCTGCAACGCGCGGTGCGCGCATTGCTTCTATCCGATCAACGCGGGCAAACGCGAGCTCACGCTGGAAGAAATCGACCGCTTCGCGGCGACGCTGCCGCCGATCCGATTGCTCCTGATCTCGGGCGGCGAGCCGTTCCTCCGGCGCGACCTGCCGGAAGTCATCCGCGTCTATTTCGAGCGTTGCGGGTTCTTCAACGCCTCGATCCCGACCAACGGATTCTCGGCGCAAGAGGTCACGCAGGGCGCTGAGCGCATTTGCGGCTTTTC
>JBDTXY010000294.1:0-4187 GCA_040005945.1 Acidobacteriota bacterium | reverse complement strand
GTCGACCTCCTGAATGCCATTCAGGCGCTCTCCCAAACTGAGCTACAGCCCCACGCGAGAGGGCGCGAAGATAGCACGAGGGTGCGGGGTCGGCGCAACGGCGAGGGCTCACCGCCGGGTCCCCGCGCCGCCGCGCGCCGAAAGTCACCTCGACGTGGTTTCATGGGACAGTCCGGGATCGACGTTCGTCGTGGACATCCTCGGCCAGCTGAATCGCGGGGTCTCGCGCGGCGAGCCGGTGACGCCTTCATCCCGAGCTCGACGCGCGGAGGTGAGCGGCTCAAATCGTCGTCTCTGACCCCGGGTCAGCATCCGTTTCGGGACCGCGGCCCAAGACATTTTCGAGCCGTGGACGCCGTGTCAGTCCTGCCCACCGTTGACAAGCCCTTCAGCCTGCCGTATTAAGCGCGTATTAAGGCCCGTCCCCCGGGCTTCGTTGAGGCTTTTGAGAGAGGAGGCTCAAATGTTCCGGGTACGCATTCCCATTCTCATGGTGTGCTTCGTCTTCGCTGCTCTCTCGGCCACCCCCGCGCTTGCGCAGGCGGCGGGAAAATTCAGCGGCACCGTGCGCGACGCGAACGGCGCGGCGCTCGCGAGGGCTCCAATCCGGATCACGAACCAAGACACCGGGGAGTCGCACGTGGTCTGGTCTTCCGAAACCGGCGCCTACGAGAGGACCGGTCTGCAGCCCGGACTTTATCTGGTGATCGCGGATCTGCAGGGATTCAACAAGGTGAGCCGCAAGGACCAGAGGCTCGAGCCCGGCGGGACGCTCACGATCGACTTCGTCCTGGAAGTCAAGCTCTCGGAAGACGTCACCGTCACGGCCATGAAACGCGAGGAAACGGTGTTCAGCACGCCGGTCTCCGTCGCCGCGCCGACCGAAGAGGTCCTGCGGGAGCGCGGCGTCACGGACCTCGAAGGGGTCGCGGCCAACGTGGCCAACTTCAGCGTCCAGAATCTGGGTCCGGGGCAGAGCACGGTCGCCCTGCGCGGCGTCTCCTCGGGTCAGATCGCGCGCGACCAGCCGGGCGTGAAAGAGCAGGTGGGCGCGTATCTGGACGAGTCGGTCATCTCCCTCTCTCTGTTCACGCCGGACATGGATCTCTTCGACATGAACCGCGTGGAGGTCTTGCGCGGCCCGCAGGGAACCCTGTTCGGCTCGGGCTCGGTGGGAGGCACGGTCCGCTACATCAGCAACCAGCCCGAGCTCGGCGTGAACAGCACGTTCGGCGAGGTCGGGGGCAACATCATCGACGGCGGCGGCATGGGGGGGAACTTCAAGGCGGGTTTCAACGCGCCTGTGGGCAGCAAGGCGGCCGTACGCGTCGCCGCGTACTACAACCGGCTCGCCGGCTGGATGGACGCCGTGCAGCCCGACTTCAGCATCAAGCCGAACGTCAACGCCGGCGACCGCCTGGGCGTGCGGCTCGCGATGGTATTCGCTCCGATCGAAGAACTCACGATCACTCCGCGGTTCATGTATCAGAAGGTCTCGATGGACGGCTGGAACCGCTTCGATGAATACAACATCCTGGCCAACCCCTTCACGACGTCACGCCCGCCCATCACCCTGGGCCAAGACCAACTCTTCACCCAGGTCGATGAACCCTTCACCGATAAGTTCTACCTCGGCGACGTCAAGGCGAATTACGACTTTGGCAACGGCATCAACCTGACATCGATCACCTCCTTCACCAACCGGGACATCCTGGTCGTGCGCGACGCGACGGCTCTGACCGGCAGCGTCACGGGCGGCAGCTTGGGCCTGCCCGAGAACATCTACACCATCGACGCGCCGCTGAACGACAAGACGCACGCCAGCGGCTGGACGCAGGAGCTCCGCGTTTCGGGCATCGCGTTCAACAACCGTTTCAACTGGGTGGCCGGCGGCTTCTACGCCGACACGAGGCGAGACTACAAGCAGACTCTGCCGGTCAAGGGGTTCGAGGATCTCTGTACCTTCGAGTGCCCGCCATTGTTCAATGCCGGCGGTGGTTTCCCAATCATCCCCACCAACGGTGCGTACGCGCCGAAGGACAATCTGTACTGGTCGAAACTGAACTATGAGCTCCGTGAGTTTGCATTCTTCGGTGAGGGGACCCTCGCCGTTACCGAATGCTTCAGCCTGACAGCGGGCCTGCGCTATTACAACTATAACGATGACAAGACGTTGATCTTCGACGGCTTGTTCGCCCCCCTGGGCCTACCCGCGCCACCCGTGGCCACTGTCGAAGCGGGAACCTTCAAATCCGACGGTGTCGCGCCGCGCTTCATCGCGAGCTACAAAGTCACCGAGGACGTCACCGTCAACGCCCAGGCCTCCAAGGGATTTCGCCTCGGCGGAATCAACGACCCGATCCTGGCGCCGCTCTGCTCGGCCGAAGACCTCCTGACGTTCGGCAACATCGGCAACTGGAAGGACGAGAAGGCCTGGAACTACGAAGTGGGAGCGAAGACGCGATTCCTGGGAGGCCGCGCCTCGGTCAACGCCTCGGCTTTCTACGTGGACGTCCGCGACCTCCAGGTCGTCGTGACAGCCGGCACGTGCTCGTCCCGGCTCGTCTTCAACGTGGACAAGGCCCGGAGCGTCGGCGGCGAGCTCGAGTTGAACGTCACACCCAACAGCAACTTCGACTTCGCGCTCTCGGGGAGCTACAACGACGCCAAGGTGCGGAGCACGCTGAACGGCACCGAGGACGCGGTGGTCGCAACGGGCATCCGGGAGGGGAATCGACTCCCGAGCGTGCCCAAGTTCCAGATGGCTCTCGCCGCGACCTATCAGCAGCCGGTGGCCCCAAGCTACCAGGGCTACGTGACGGGCAACTACCAGCACGTCGGCTCGCGCTACACGCAGCTCGTGGATCAGGAGGCGGGCGTCGGCACCATAAGCCTGTTCCCAATCGGCGGTCCGCTCACGCAGGACACCTTCACGTTCGATCCGCTGCTGCCGGCCTACGACATCGTCAATTTCCGCCTGGGTATTCGACATGGCATCTGGGACGTCGCGTTCTACGTCAACAACATCACCGACGAGACCGCCCTCCTGTCGCTCGACCGCGAGCGGGGGTTCCGCGCCCGGGAGGGATTCCTGATCAATCAGCCTCGGACGTTCGGCATCGCGACCCGGTTCGATTTTTAGCGAGAGGACCCGTGGCTCCGTGCTCTCTCGCCGTAGTCTCTTAGCGCTGTTGCCCGTCGCCTCGGTCGCGCGCGCGCTCGCGCGGCCGGGGCAGGGGGCTTCTCCGGCTTCCTCGGTGACTCCGTCGGGCAAGCCCGGCGGCGGGTCGCGGCCGACGGTCGTCGTCGTCGGCGCGGGAGCCTTCGGGGGCTGGACCGCTCTCCACCTCCTGCGCCGCGGCGCGCACGTCACTCTGATCGATGCCTGGGGCCCGGGAAACTCGCGCGCGAGCTCGGGCGGGGAGACGCGCGTCATCCGCGGCGTGTACGGCCAGGATCGGATCTATACCGCCATGGCACGGCGAGCCTTCGAGCTCTGGCGCGAGAACGAAACGCGCTGGAAGAAGACGCTCTACACCCGCACGGGGGCGCTCTGGATGGCGGCGGACTCCGGCGAGTTCGTCCGCTCCTCGATCCCTTTGCTCCGAGAGTTCGGGTTCGCGTACGAGGAGCTCGCGATCGCCGACGCGCGCCGGCGCTACCCGCAGGTGGACTTCACAGGGATCCAGTGGGCGCTGCTGGAGAAGGAGGCGGGATATCTGCTCGCCCGCCGCTCCTGCGCGGACGTGCTGGAAGGATTCCTGGCCGAGGGAGGCACGTATCGCGAGACCATGGCGTCTCCGGGCGAGTTCGGCGGCGGCCGCCTCGCCGGAGTCGCGCTGTCCGACGGGACGCGGATGACCGCGGACGTCTACGTCTTCGCCTGCGGGCCCTGGCTGCCCAAGCTCTTTCCCGACGTGATCGGCGATCGAGTCCAGCCGACGCGGCAGGAAGTCTTCTACTTCGGGACGCCCGGCGGGGACACGCGGTTCTCGGAGCGCGAGATGCCGATCTGGGTGGAGACGCCGCGCTTCTTCTACGGCATTCCCGGCAACGAGCGGAGGGGCTTCAAGATCGCCGACGACGCGCGGGGGGCGGCGTTCGACCCGACCTCGGGCGACCGCACGCCTTCACCGGAGGCGATCCGCGCCGCGCGGGAGTACATCTCCCGCCGTTTCCCGGCTCTC
>JBDTXY010000293.1:0-4239 GCA_040005945.1 Acidobacteriota bacterium | reverse complement strand
TAGTTCACCTCGCCCTTGTCGATGAGCTCGCGCGCGTCGTCCCACTCGCTCGCGATCAGCCACACCAGATCCCCGGCGCAGGTCGACCGTTCGTGCGGCTTGTACGCCGTCTTCTCCGCGGGGACGGCCCGAAGGACGCGGAGAAACTTGGGCTTTTCGGCCTCGAAGCATTCGGCGAAGTACTGACGGGTGCTTTTCATGGCTCTCCTCCCAGCGGGGGTCGATGATATCGCCGCCTGGCCGCTCACCGCGGGAAGAAGAGGAGCAGCGTCAGCACCGTTCCGATCGCCAGCGACACCCAGGCGTTGGAGAAGAAGTACCCGTAGAGCATCAGCGCGACGCCCAGGAAGAGCGGGCGGGGCTCGCCGTTCTTCTTGCCGTACCGGAACGCGGCGATGCCCACGATGCTGAAGAGAACCGCGATGAGAACGGTCGCCAGCGAGATGTCCGGCAGGCTCAGGTCGGATGGCAGAGAGATCCCCCCAGCTATTGCTCCTTATCGCCCAGCGCCGCCAGCAGATCGTCGTACTCCGACGAGTCGGCGGCGAACCGCAGCCCGAAGCCGGACGCCCTCGGCGACGACTCGTCCGCCGCCGTGCGGATGACCCGTCCCGTCAGGAGCAGCTTCCGGCCGTTGGGCAGGTTCACGGTCAGCCGCAGCGCCGGCCCCGCGCCTGGAATCCGGCTCGACCGCACGAACATCCCCCGGCGGGAGAGATCGCCGATGACGCCGGTCCCGCGAAGCGTGTCCTGGGAAAACTCGACCGTCATTTCCGCCTTGCGGCGATGCGCCGTTCGCTTCTCGACCGCGCCGGTGTCCCGGCGTGCCTGAACCGGCCGGGCGGTGGGGATGCGCTCGGCCGACTCCGCGGGCTCCACGACGATCGGAATCGACGGCGCGGGCCCTCCCGACGCCAAGTCCTGCGAAGACTCGACGCCGTCGATCCGGCCGCTGACCGTGCGCCGGTCCACCGGCACCTGGCACCGGAAGATGACCGGGAAGATCTCGCCGGGCTCCTTCCCCAGCGCTTTCCACTGGCTCGCGAGCGTTTCCGGCAAGGCCGGTCCATCGAACCAGAAGCTCACGTGGCGCGATCCGCTCACGATCACGGGCTGCAGGTAGTCGAGCCCGGAGTCGTCCGCCGGGAAGCAGAACCCGAAATGCAGGCTGCCGTCGAAGAGCTCGAACTCCGTCGCCGCGAGGAAGACCTCGTCATCCCCTTGCGACAGCTTTTTCCGTTTCGCGGGCGCGACCATGGCTTCCGCGCCGCTGCCTCCCTCGTAGCTCCAAACCGGCCACGACACGAGGTCTTCGACCGTCAATTCGACGAGGCGTTTCACACCTCTAGGTTATGTCAGACCTGGGGCGGAAATCCCGCTTTCTGGACGCCCGATCAGGGCTTGGCGCGGCGCTGGATGGTCAGCGCGTGGAGGGCCTCTTCGATGGGGATGAATCCGTTCAGGCCGATTCCGAGCCCCTCCGGCAGCATCGTATAGGCGCTGACCGATAGCCCCACGACGATTCCGGAGCGATCCAGCAGCGGCCCGCCGCTGTTGCCCTTTTGGATGGAGACGTCGCTCCGGAGGATCCGGAGCCCGTCGTCTTCTCCGTAGCCGCTCAGGATTCCCTTGGTCACCGTCTGGCCGAAGTTCTCCTCCAGGGGCGTCCCGATGGCGAAGACATCGGCTCCGGGTTGGACCCGGCTCGACTCCCCCAGCGGGAGATACGGGTAGACGTCGCCCTCGAGCTTGACTAGGGCGACGTCGCGCCGCCGGTCGGAGCGCACGACCTCCCCGTTGGCCTCCCGGCCCGTGACGAACTTGACGCGGACATAGCGGGTTTGCCCGACGACGTGCTCGTCGGTCAGCAGATAGCCGTCGCGGGAGATCAGAAAGCCGGAGCCCATGGCGTCGCCCGCGAAGAGCGTGACGACGGCCATGCGGGAGTCCGAGACGACGGACTCGACGCTCTTGGGATGCCTGGCGGCCACGGGCATGGTCTCGTAGGCCACGGTGATGGGCTCGCGCGGTTTGCCCGCGGCTTCCGCGTCCGCGCCGGAGAGGAGGTCGTGAAATTTGTCGTCGGCGAGCAGGTTCCGGGTCGCGGAGATGAAGGCGCGCGAGATCGCTTCGCCTCCCGGCTCGGCCTGCGGCGGCAGAAGGCTCGAGCCCTCCGTCGTGATTTTCATTTCGACGCCGCGGGACCGATGCGAGTAGATCTGCCAATCGATCGTGAGAGAGGCCTCCGCGGTGGCGAGCTCTTTCTTCGGATTGGAGTAACAGACGTTGGCCCGAATGTCGCGAACCACTCCCGCGATGACGTAGTCGGCGCGGCGCTCGTGCGGGTCTTCGAAGAGCGCGTCCCGGTCTCCCGCGATGGGATACCCGGCCGAGGACAGCTCTTCGATCAAGAGCGCGCCAAAGTCCTGGCCGATCGACCGGTCGCGGCTGACCTTCCACGTCAACGGGCCCAGCCCGGCGCAGGCATTCCCGGTTTGGACGGTGCCGATGACCAGGTCCTCGGGCAGCTTCAGGAGGAACTTGCGGAACTCGATCGCGCTCGCCTTGTCATCACCGGCCGGAATCGGCTTCCCTTGCTCGACGGGTTGCACGGGCTCGCTGTGGAAAACCGGTGGCGCCGTGGCGCATGCCAGGGAGAGGGCCAGGGGCAGGAGCGGGAACAGCAACCGGGAGGAACATCGAGGCAATGAGCAGACCGAGTGGATATCCATACCGAAATTGACTCCGAATCTATTCTACGCAAGCGGAGCGCCAGATCGCGAACTTCTTCCGTTTCTGAGTGTTGCCGGGAGCGGACAAGGTGAACTGCCGAAATCCGTCGCCGGCCTCGGGGAAGAGTGACCTTTTCTGACTAGGCCGCCCCAACTCGGCTCAAGAGCGTTTTCCCTTGCGGACGCGCTTGGTCGAAGCCGGATGGCGCGCGAGCTGATCGGCGGGCCGGATCGGACGGTGAACGAGCTCGCCGCCGCAGTTGGGACAGATGCCGCGCAGCGCGCGGGCGCAGTCGACGCAGAACGTGCACTCGAACGAGCAGATCCGCGCGTCCGCGGAATCGGGCGGGAGGTCGCGATCGCAGCGTTCACAGCCGGGTCGAAGCTCGAGCATCGGTCCTCCTCCGCTCCAGGCCGGGCTGGGCCCGGATCCTAGTCTGCGCCCGCTCCGTAACTCTCCCGCACCATGGACACGTGGTGGTCGAGGTGCCCGGCGACGATGTAAGCGAGCGCCCGAACGCTGAAGGGGTTGTCACTCGCGATGCCGCGCCGTCTCCATGAAGGCGCCGGCAGATTCCGGAAGAAGGCCACCGTCGCCGAGCGGACGGCGCGGAACTCCTCGATGTGGCGGGCCCACGAAATCCCGTCCGCCGCGGCCTCGGACGCGGACGCCTTCTCATCGAAGCTCGGCAAGGAGCTGTCGAACCCGCGCGCGAACCAGAACGCGCGAAATACGAAGAGCCTCTCCGTGTCGTTGACGTGGCCAAGCAGCTCGCGGATGCTCCACTTCTCCGGAGCATAGCGATGGAGCGACCGCTCCTCGGAGATGCCGCGCAGGAACGCGAGCGTCGGGTCGAGCTGGGTCTCCAGCGCCGCGAGGACGTCCGGTCCGGGCACCCGGTCGATGTACTTGAAGTAATAGGACGCGGCCTCGTCCCGCTCCGGGAGCCCGGCCGCGGCCGGGCGAGGCTCGGATTTCTGCCGGTGTTCCACGTTTGCCTCCCGCGCCGCATGGCTGCCAACTACCATGCGACGCCGTAGTCTTCGCCATAGTCGCTCGAGCCGCCCCACATCGTGCCGTGCTCGCGGTCGAAGAAGATCGCGTTGATCGGCCCGGATGTCTTGGGCTCGAGGCGAATGCGATAGCCCATCTTCTGCAATTCCTGCCGCGTCCATTCGGGAACCGACTCGGCCAGGTCGATGCGTCCCGGCAGGGACTCATGGTCGCCGAAGGAGCTGCGCATCTGGTAGCTGTTGATGTTGGGCGCCTCGACCGCCTCTTGGACGGTCATGCCGAACTCGACGATATCCAGGAAAAACTGCAGAAGGTTCTGGTCCTGGGTGTCGCCGCCCTGCACGGCGAAGGCGAGGAAGGGCTTGCCGTCCTTGACGGCCAGCGTCGGCGTCAGCGTCACGCGCGGGCGCTTGCCGGGCTCGAGCACGTTGAACGGATTCTCGGCCGGATCGAGCACGAAGCTCTGCATGCGCTGGCTCATGCCGACCCCGG
>JBDTXY010000292.1:0-4242 GCA_040005945.1 Acidobacteriota bacterium | reverse complement strand
ATGTGGGAGCGCTTCAGCTTCTACACGATGCTGGCGCTCTTCACGCTCTACCTGCAGGACGGCGCCGAGGGTTTCGGCTGGACCGCGGCGCAGGCGACGACCCTGCGCGCGAACTACCTGCTCTTCGTCTTCTTCAGTCCCTTGATCGGCGGGTGGCTGGCCGACCGAAAACTGGGCTACCGGCGCGCCGTGATGATCGGCGGCGGTTTCTTCGTGGCGGGCCACATCCTCCTGGCGTTTCGCTCGATTCCCGTCATGTACGCCGCCCTCGCGTGCCTGGTGATCGGCAACGGCCTGTTCAAGCCCAACGTCTCGACGATCGTGGGGAACCTGTACCCCAAGGGCAGCCGCCTGCGCGACCGCGCGTACAACATCTTCTACATGGGGATCAACCTGGGTGCGACCCTGGGCCCCATCGTCGTGGAGTTCGTTCGCCGCTGGTACGGCTTTCATCCGGCCTTCGCCGTCGCGGCCGGCGGCATGGCGCTCTCGGTGCTGACGCTGATCGTCTTCCGCAAGGACATCGAGCCCGGCGACCGCTCGCCGGCGCGCGACGACATCGAGGACGCGAGCCCGAAGACGGCGATGGACGCGGTGCCCGAGCGCAACCGCATTCTGGCGCTCTCGGTCGTCTATCTGATCTCGATCGTGTTCTGGATGATCTTCTTCCAGAACGGGTCGACGCTGACGTACTGGGCCAACGACAACACGAACTGGAACTTCTCGGGGATCATCTCCAACGCGATCGAGCCCTTCTTCGTCATTGCCTTCTCCCTGCCGCTGGTCGGGCTCTGGAGGTGGATGGACCGGCGCGGGCAGGAGCCGCCGACGACGACCAAGATCGCGATCGGCATGTTCCTGATTTCGGCCGCCTTCTACGTCATGTACTTCGCCGGCAAGGCGGGCGGAGACGCGGGTAAGGTCTCGCCGTGGTGGCTCATCGGGTGCTACGCGCTGGTCGGTCTGGCGGAGATCACGTTGTCTCCGATGGCGCTGTCCTTGGTCTCCAAGGTCGCGCCCCGACGTTACCGCAGCCTGATGATGGGATGCTGGTTCGTGGCGACGGGCCTCGGCGGGAAGCTGACCCAGATCGGCGTCTACTGGACCGAATGGAGCCACTCCACGTTCTTCGCCGTGCTCGGAACGATGGCGCTGGCGACGGCAATGCTTCTCGTGGCCGTGCTCAAGCCGTTGAAGCGCGCGATGCCCGGAGTGTGATTCTCGCGGTCCTGGCTGTTCTTTGGGCCCTCGCCGGGCCCGGGCGAGCCGAAGCCACCGCGTCCGAAGCCCTGGCAGCTCTGCGCGAAGCCATCGAGACGGGAGACTTCCAGGTTGCCGTGGCGCTGGGCGAGCGGCTGGTCAAGAGCGAATCCGAGAGTTCCGAGGCGCATGACCTGCTGGGCCGGGCGTACGGCCGAACGGCCGAGTCGACGACGCCTCTGTCGCAGATCCATCTGGCCCGAAAGGCCCGCGCCGAGTTCGCGCGCGCCGTTGCGCTCGACCCGGCCAACGCGGAGGCCCTCGCGGACCTGACGACCTACGACATGCGCGCTCCGGTCATCCTGCACGGGAGCCGAACCAGGGCTGGCCAGGAGGCAGAGCAGCTTCTCCGCCTGGACGCGTCGCGTGGCCACGAGCTGCTCGGCGCGCTGGCCGAAGGGCGGGACGACGTCGCGGCGGAAAAGGAATACCGCCTCGCGCTCGAGGCTGCGCCGAGCACCCCGCGGGCCCGGCGTGCGCTCTCCGGCTTCCTGGTGCGGCGCAAGAGATTCGCCGAGGCGGATGTCCTCTGGCGTCCCCTTCGGGAGCGCAACGCGGCCGATCCGCTCGCGGCCTACGAGCTCGCCGGAATCGCCCTGGCCTCGGGCGAGGATCTCGGCGCGGCATCCGAGGCCCTCGAGGGGTCCTTGAAGGCGGACGCCGTGGGCGACCCGCGCCGCGCCGAGATCCACTTTCGCCTCGGGCAGGTCTGGTCGCGCCTGGGGCGCAGGACCGAGGCGCGATCCAATCTTTCGGAGGCGCTTCGCCTGGAGCCGCACCAGCGCACCTGGCAGAAGGAGCTCGCGCGGATCGGCCGCTAGCCGCCCAGGAGACGCAAACCCCGCCCGGGGTCTTCCCGTATAAGCTCCATTCGAAGGAGGTCACCATGCGTCCCATCCGACTCTGGCTCCCGCTCCTGGCTCTGGCACTCTCCGTGTGTATCGCCGGCGGGGCTTGTGCCAAGAAAGAAGAACCCCAGCCCCAAGCCCAGGCGGCGGCGCCGGCGCCCTCAGACGGCGGCAAGGTTCCGGTGACCACTTCCTCAGAACCGGCGCGCGCCGAATTCCTCCAGGGCCGCGACCTGGCCGAGAAACTGCGCGTCACGGACTCGATCGCGCACTTCGAGAAGGCCGTCTCCATCGATCCCGGCTTCGCCCTGGCCGAGCTCAACCTGGCCAACTCCGCGCCCACGGGCAAGGAGTTCTTCGACCACCTGAACAAGGCCGTCGCCCTGGCGGGCAAGGCGTCCAACGGGGAGCGCCTCTTGATCCTCGCGACCGAGGCCGGCGCCAACAACAATACCGGCAAGCAGAAGGAGCTTCTGGAGCAGCTGGTCGCCGCGCACCCCAACGATGAGCGGGCGCATTTCAACGCGGGCGCCTATTACTTCGGCCAGCAGGACTATCCGAAGGCGATCGAGCACTACAAGAAGGCCAACGAGATCGCGCCGACCTACTCGCCGGCGTACAACATCATCGGGTACGCCTACCGGCAGGTTGGGGACTACGGCAACGCCGAGCAGTCCTTCCGGAAGTACATCGATCTCATCCCCGCCGATCCCAACCCCTACGACTCCTACGCGGAGCTGCTCCTGAAAATGGGAAAGTTCGACGACGCGATCGTCCAGTACCGCAAGGCGTTGGCGATCGACGCGAACTTCGTCAGCTCGTACCAGGGGATCGCGGCGGCGCTGCTCTACGGCGGAAAGTCCAAGGAGGCCGCGGCCGAGATCCAGACGATGACCGAGAAGGCTCGCAACGACGGCGAACGGCGGACCGCCCTCTTCGTGCTGACGGTCATCCACGCCGACGGCGGCAAGCTGGACCAGGCGGTCGCGGATCTGGATCGGCAATACACGCTGGCCGAGAAGACGGGCGACGTTCCCGGCATGACCGGCGACCTCCTGTTGAAGGGGAACACGCTGTTGGAGGCGGGCAAGTACGATCAGGCGAAGGCGCAATTCGAAAAGGGCCTCAAGATGGTCGACGCCTCCAACCTCTCGCAGGAGATCAAGGACAACGCGAAGCGGTTCCATCACTCCAACCTCGCCCGCGTGGCCCTCGGAAAGAAGGACCTGGCGACCGCCAAGACCGAAACCGAGGCGTTCCAGAAGGAAGCCGAGGCCGCGCAGAATCCCGGGCTGGTCAGGCAATGGCATACGCTGGCCGGAATGGTGGCTTTGCAGGAGAAGGATTACGGCAAGGCCATCGCCGAGCTCCAACAGGCAAATTTGCAGGACCCCTACAACCTCTATCGGTTGGGCCAGGCCTATCAGGGCAAAGGCGACAAGGACAAGGCCAAGGAGTTCGCAACGAAAGCGGCGGACTTCAACTCGCTGCCGGCGTTGAACTACGCGTTCGTTCGGACCAGGGCCAAGAAGGCCGCCGCAGCCGCGGGGTAAGTCATGATCTCCGGGGACCCCCGCGCGCGGATTGCGGCGGGTTCCCGGAGAGGTCCCTCGAAACAGGCTTCAGGCACCTGCTCTTGGCGCAGTGTATGCAGTTCATGGACGTATGGGCCATTACCTGGTGGCCGCGACCACAGCGCACGGCACTCGCCATTTCGTCATCGAGGGGGACGGACCCGAACAGGCGCGTTCCGCGATGGCCGTGCGGCTCGTACCCGGCGCACAGCTCACGGACGAGCTGGGACGGGTCTATGGAGCCTGGGAGATCGATGCTTCGTCCCTGAGAACCGAAAGCCGTCTCCCGCAGTCCTCCGGCGACTACGGCCCGTTCCGGATCGACGGGCGGAGGGTCCGCCAGACCCGCGGCTGATGTATAGTTATTTACGGTCAATATGCTCTCCCTCGAGCCTTCGTCGCCGGGGCGCGCGCCTCTCTGCCAAACCTGCAACGATACCCGCGGCTTGAAGACCGCCATGACGGGCCCGGTGCCGCACCCGGACGGATCCACCACGGGCTCGTTTTTCGTCTGCGAGCGGTGCAATAGCTCGATGCGCGACCGCAGACGGCAGCTGCGC
>JBDTXY010000291.1:0-4256 GCA_040005945.1 Acidobacteriota bacterium | reverse complement strand
CCATGCACCCCATCATCGAAACGACCGGGCTCACCAAAACCTTCGGCTCCAACGGCGCCGCGGTCCACGCGCTGCGGGGAATCGATCTGACGATCTCGCGCGGGGAGTTCGTGGCCCTGATCGGTCCCTCGGGATCCGGCAAGTCGACGCTCATGGCGATCCTGGGCTGCCTCGACAAGCCCACGACGGGCTCGTACAACCTCGACGGCCAGAGGGTGGACGGCCTCTCCGGGCCGGAGCTGGCGCAGATCCGCAACGAAAAGATCGGCTTCGTGTTCCAGCAGTACAACCTGCTTCCCAAGGCGTCCGTCATCCGCAACGTGGAGTTGCCCATGCTCTACGCCGGCGTGGCGCGCAAGGAGCGCCGCGAGCGGGCCCTCCGCCTCTTAGAGACGGTCGGAATTCCGGAGAAGGCCAAGGTGCTGCCCGCCGCGCTGTCGGGCGGACAGCGGCAGCGCGTCGCGATCGCCCGCGCGCTGGCCAACGGTCCCGCGATGCTGTTGGCCGACGAGCCCACCGGCGCGCTGGACTCCAAGACCGGACACGAGGTCCTCGAGGTCTTCGCCAACCTGCACCGGCAGGGCCACACCATGATCATCGTCACGCACGATCTCTCGATCGCCTCGATGGCGCAGCGCCAGGTCGAGATCCACGACGGACTGATCAAGCCGGCCGAAGCGGCCGCGTAACCACGGTCACCGATCCATGAAGCTCACCGGCGCTTTTCGCGAACGTCTCCGCAACTCGTGGGTCGAGATGCGCGAGAACTTGACGCGCTCGATCCTGCAGTCGCTCGGGATCGTTCTCGGCGTCGCCTCCGTGCTGGGAGGATTTTCGATCTCCGACAGCATGCGGCAGCGCTCGATGGAGCTCTACCGGAAGCTGGGCGGCCTCGACAAATTGAACGTCCAGCCATCCGCCATTCTCAAGGACGGCAGCCCCAGCGCCCTGCAGATGGCCAACCTGGGCCTGCGCACCGAAGACGCGGCCGACGGCGAGGGCCTCGACACGAACGCGGTCAACGGCGTCTCGCTCCAGAAGAACGCCCGCGCCCGCGTCCGCTCGGCCTACGCCGACCAGGAGCGCGACATCCGCGGCATCGGGGGTGACTTCCTCCCGCTCGATGGCTACGAGGTCGCGGAGGGCCGCAACTTCACGCCCGAAGATCTGGACCAGGCGGCGCCCGTGGCGATCCTCGGGACCGAGCCCGCCGAAGTGTTCTTCCCCCACGGCAACGCGCTGGGCCAGACGCTGCGGGTGGGCAACACGCCCGTGACCGTCATCGGCGTGCTCAAGGAGCGCGTCTTCTACTTCCGCAAGTCCAACCGCAACATCTTCCGGCGCCGCAACCGGATCATCGCGATCCCCACGACGCTGGTCACGCGGCGGTTCGAGGGTGATCAGTACCAACGACTGGATCGCGTCACGTTCCGGATTCCCAAGATCGACGCGATGGCGCAATTCTCCAAGGGCCTCGGGACGATGCTCAAAGCGAACCACCGCCAGCAGGACGATTTCCGCCTCGACGACGTGGGCGCCCGCGTTCGCAAGGAGCAGAGCCAGGGAGACGTTTACGACATCATCTTTCTGCTGTCCGGATTCCTGTCGCTGATCGGCGGCGGCATCATCAATGTCAACGTGCAGATGGCGACGCTGAAGGAACGCATCCGCGAGGTCGGCGTCAAGATGGCGATCGGCGCGTCGGGCAAGGAGGTCTTCAAGGAGTTCATGACCGAGGCGCTCGTCTTGACCGGAGCCGGGTCGCTAGCGGGACTCGTGATCGGCATCGGCTTCTCCTGGGTGATCACGTCCTCGATCGGCATTCCCCTGCACATCGATGCGAAGAGCTTCGTCGCGGCGTACTGCCTGGCGATCGCGTTCGGCTTCGTCTTCGCTCTCTATCCTGCCGTCAAGGCCGCCCGGCTCTCCCCCATGGAGGCGCTGCACTATGAGTAGCAACGCGCTTCCCCTGGCCGCGCCCGCCGGGACGGCGCGGATGGTTCCCCGCCGCCTCTCGCTCGGGGCCAAGATTTCCCTGGGCTGGGAGATCGTCAAGGGCGGGCTGGTCGAGCTGTGGGCGCACAAGCTGCGCTCGACGTTGACGCTGACCCTCCTCATGCTGGGGGTCTTCGCGCTGGTGGTCATGACCTCGGTCTTGGACGGCGTCGTGGACAAGATCTCGACGGGCTTCTCGGGCATGTCCTGGGACGGCACGGTGATGCTCTCGCCCAAGTCTCCCGAGACGACCGAGGAACAGAAGCATTTCGCGATGAGCCCCGGACTCCGGTTCGAGGATCTGCCGCGTCTGACGGCGCCCAACGAGAAGGTCCTCGCGTTTCTGCCCCGCGCCTCCAAGCGCTCGGCCGTCAAGACGGCCGCGGGCAGCGAGCGCATGTTCGTCAACGGCGTCCGGTTCGACTACGGGCGCTGGATGAATCGCCCGATCGGCCTCGGGCGCGGCTTGACCGAGGACGACGAGCGGCGCCGGTCGACGGTCGCCGTCGTCGGAGCCACGCTGGCATCCAAGCTCTTCGGCGGCGCGGACCCGGTCGGCCGGGACATCACGGTCGAGAACGTGCGTTTCCGAGTCGTCGGAGTCCAGGCCGCGGGCCAGCTCTTCTCGGACGAGAATTGGTATGACGCCAACGGGATCTCGATCCCGCTTCAGACCTACATGGACCGGATCGATCCGGACCACAAACTGGCCAACGTCGCCGTGAAGCTCGCCGCCAAACGCGATCTCGGAGAGGTCTCGGCCATGATGATCGGCCGCGCCAAGCAGGCCCACCACGGAATCGAGGACGTCGAGATCCAGGACCTGGAGGGAGAGCTCGCCCGGGGATACCAGCGCTTCATGGAGCAGATGTGGGGCTGGAAGGTCGTTCTGACCAGCCTCGCCGCGACCGTGCTCTTAGTCGGAGGTGTCGGCGTGCTGTCGGTAATGTTGATCTCGTTTTCCGACCGCCGCTACGAGATCGGCCTTCGCAAGGCCATGGGCGCCTCGGACGGCGAGATCCTCATCCAGTTCCTGCTGGAAGCCTGCGTGCTCGCGGCGGTCGGCGCTTCCTTCGGGACGTTCCTGGGCGCGGTGATGTGCAAGGCGCTTTCGGCGAGTTTTCCCTATGGCCTCGTCGTCAATCCGTTCGGCCTGCTCACGGCCTGGGTCGTCGCGCTGGTGCTGGCGCTCTCCTTCGGCATGTACCCGGCGGTGCGCGCATCGCGGCTGTCGCCGATGGAGGCGATGCGGTAAGTCGTCGCCGTCGCTTGCGCGCTGCGAACCAGAGCAAAGACTTACGCCTCGTCGAGGCTCGCGGCGCCGAAGGGAGACTTTCCGCCCAGGGATGTCCAGAAACCGTAGAAGGCGATTCCCGCCACCAGGAGCACGACGAGGAGCGAGCGCCCGGCGTACCAGCGGGAGAAGTCGAGAGTGAGGGGGGCCTCCGTGAGTAGAAAACCCGCGAGCGCGTTCGCCGCCAACGCCAGAATTCCGAACCGCGTCGCCACGAAAATCATCAGGGCGGCGAGGACGAAGGCAGCCGGCAGCTCGACGGCATAGTTCTCCCCGCTCAGATGCATGAGGCCGAGCACCAGGCCGGCCACGCCCACGGCCAGCCAGCGCTTGCGCAGGACCACCCGGCCGAGGATCAGCAGGGCCATGATCGAGAGTGCCTGGATGACCGAGACCCAGCAGGAGACCAGGAGATGGCCTGCCAGACGGGTCGGAGAACCCAGCATCTCGGTCGCCGGCGGCGCGGGTGTCATGCCGGCAACGTCCGTGAAGAAGGCCAGCCCGTTCCAGATCTGAAAGACGAGCACGCGGGCGCCACCGAACAATACGCCGATCAGGATGTCCCTACCGACGAGCGGGTCCCGGAAGCGGCCGGACAGGAGGCGCGTCCAGGAGATCAGCAGGTCCGGCCACCTTCTCCGGACATAAGGCTCGAGCGCCATGTAGGTCAGCCACACGAAAGCCCCGACGAAGAGCGACTGCCCCGCGGCCACGATGAAGGCAAAGAACTCCGGAGGCAGCTCGGTCATGTGATGCGCCGAGAAGAGCCAGGTGAGCATGGAGAGAACGAACACGAAAGCCGACACGCGAAGCGCCCCCCGCCGGTCGCCGCGGCCCAGGCGCAGATTTCGCCGGGCAAAGACCAGGGCTGCCACCAGGACAGAACAAATCAAGAAGACGAAGGCCGCCTGCCGGGCGACGATGCCCGCCGCCGGACGCGCCTCCTGCATCCTCAACGGGCGGTCCC
>JBDTXY010000290.1:0-4263 GCA_040005945.1 Acidobacteriota bacterium | reverse complement strand
CCCGGAGGAATCCCTCGTAGGACTTACGCTGAAAGTCGCCATCGGGCCGCGAGAGCTCGCCGGCCATCATGCTTCCCGACTCCAGAATGTGCTGTGCCAGCTCGCGGACTGTGCGGGTCTCTTCTCGCGGCCGAAACGCGAGATTCTTCTCCGGAATGTTGCGCAGCTCGTCCACCACCCCGTCCCGGGTGAGTTCCCAGGCCTCCAGAGCCTCCTCGAGAAGCGTGCTGTAGCGTCTCATTCCTCGCGTCCTCTCCGAGCAGACGTTACCAGACGCATTCAGAGTAAAATTCCGGGCCGCGCGTCAAAAAATTGGGTGTCGAATATTTTGGAGGACCCACGATGAGGACCGCACGATCGATTGGAGTCGTTCTCGCACTGTTTCTGGCGGGCCTGGGAATTGCCGGTGCACAGACCTGGACGCCATTGGCGAACCAGCCTCCATTTGGAGCCGGCAATCCTCTCCTGCTCACGGACGGCACGGTCATCGCGCACAACACCTGCGCCGCAGACTGGTGGCGCCTCACTCCCGACAGCGGGGGCAGTTACGTCAATGGCACGTGGAGCCCGATTGCCTCCCTGCCCGCGGGATATGCGCCTCTCTATTTCGCCTCCGCCGTGCTGGCGGACGGCCGCGTAATCATCGAGGGCGGCGAATACAACTCTTGCCAGGCTGTCTGGAGCAACCTGGGAGCGATCTACGACCCGCTGGCGAATTCCTGGGCTTCCGTGAATCCTCCCGCCGGCTGGTCGACAATCGGCGATGCCCAGAGCACCGTCCTCGCCAACGGCACGTTCATGCTGGCCAACTGCTGCACTACGGAGACCGCGTTACTCGATGCAACGAGCTTGAGTTGGACTGCGACCGGAACCGGCAAAGCCGATATCAACGACGAGGAGGGATGGACTCTGCTTCCCAGCGGCCGCGTGCTGACGGTCGATGCCTACGTCTTTTCTTACGACGCGAACGGCACGAACTCCGAGATCTACAATCCCGCGAGCGGAACCTGGAGCAGCGCAGGCAGCACGATCGTGCAGCTCTGGGACTCGTATCCCAGCGAGAGCAGGGCATCGTACGAGGTCGGGCCCGCGGTGCTGCGGCCGGATGGCACCGTATTCGCCACCGGCGCAAACGGGGGTCCGCACGGCTCGGGGCACACGTCGATCTATGACACCCACAGCGGCACCTGGACGCCCGGTCCGGACTTCCCGTCTGCTCTCGACATCGCGGATGGTCCCGCG
Organism: Acidobacteriota bacterium; assembly: GCA_040005945.1. Lineage (GTDB taxonomy): Bacteria > Acidobacteriota > Thermoanaerobaculia > UBA5066 > Gp7-AA6 > DAHUXD01. Next base: position 3,021 of record JBDTXY010000290.1, on the reverse strand, counting down.
GCTCTCCTGCCAAGCGGCAACGTGCTGATGGAGACCAGTCCGGGTATCTTCAAGAAGCATGCTGAATTCTTCGAGTGGGACGGGACCAGCTTGATATCTGTTCCCGCTCCGCCTCCGGCGAAACAAGAACCGTCCTACCTGGGAAACATGCTCGTGCTCCCGACGGGTGAAATTCTGTGGACGGATCTCAGCGGGAATGCCTACGTTTACTCTTCCAGCGGCAGCCCCAATCCCGCCTGGGCGCCACGCATAATCAACGGTTCAACGGTGACGAATATCACCCGCGGGAACACGTACCAAATCCTGGGACACAAACTCAACGGCTTCTCGCAGGGAGCCGCTTACGGCGATGACGCGCAGGCTGCCACAAACTATCCGCTGGTGCGGATCACGAATCGAGGCACGGGGCACGTGTTCTACGCGCGCACTCACGATCACAGCACGATGGCGGTCGCATATACCGGAGTCGCCTCGACGCGATACGACGTTCCGGCCGGTATGGAGCTCGGGTTGGCCGATCTGGTCGTCGTCACCAATGGAATTCCTTCCGCGCCAATCACCGTAAACGTAGAGTGAGCAAATCTGAGGCAAATTCGCCTTCAACAGACACACAGGGCGCGGCCTCGGCTATGTCGCAGAGGCCGCTTTTTTCCAAGGAGCAGTGATATCCTCCCTGGGCGCGTTGCGCAGTCCGACTGCTGCCCAAACGTCCTCGGACCGCATTGGTAAGGCCGAATGGCCGCTCCCCGGGAGAGTTGGTGACTGAGATCCGAACGAACCCTTCGAATTCTTCGCTTCCCGTGCCGTCCTCGCCGGCCCGGAAGATCTTCCTCGTCCACATCCGGGACCCCCAGTTCTACGCGATTCCCGGCAAGGTCCGGGGCAAGAACGGCCGGCTCCAGGTGATGGGGTTTCCGCCCATCGGGATCATGTCGCTGTCCTCCGTCCTGAAGCGCGCCGGGCACGAGGTCCGGCTCTTCGATCAGGCCAACCCGGACACCCCCAACGACGTGATCGTGGCCGAGGTCCTGCGGGAGAAGCCGGACTTGGTCGGAATGAGCTTTCTGTCCACGACGAGCTACCCCTACGCGAAGATCCTGGCGCGGGAGCTGCGGGCCGCGGCCCCGGACGTCAAGCTGGCGTTCGGCGGCGTGTTCGCCACGCTCAACGCGGAGCACGTCAAGCGGCAGGTGCCGGAAGTCGACTTCGTCTGCCGGGGCGACGGCGAGCAGCTGATCCTGGATCTCGTCGAACATCTGGACGATCCTGCCTCGGTCCTGGGCGTGACGTGGCAGGACGCGCGCGGCAAACTCCAGCACAATCCCGGACGCATGCTGGATCGCGATCTGGATCAATGGCCGTTTCCGGATCGCGAGAGCCTGGATCTGGATTTCGTCGAGTCGATGCCGTTGGACGTGCCGGTGGTGCTGTCCCGGGAGCGCTTCACGACGATGCAGACCTCCCGCGGCTGCCCGTGGCCCTGCGTCTTCTGCGACATCCCGATCTTCAACGAGGGCAAGTGGCGCTCGCGCAGTCCCGAGCACGTGCTCGCCGAATTCGAACAGCTCCGCAAGGACGGCTACGGCGCGGTGTATTTCGTCGACGACCATTTCCTGCTCCAGCCCAAGCGCATCGAGGCCATCTGCGAGGGCATCAACGAACGCGGGCTCGAGATTCAATGGGGATGCGAGGGCCGCGTGGACTCCGTCTGCATGCAGCTGTTCCCGGCGATGGCCAAGGCCCATTGCCGCACACTGATGTTCGGCATCGAGAGCGGGAGCCAGAAGATCCTGGACCGCCTGAAGAAGGAGCAGACGCTGGAGCAGACCGAGATCGCGGTCCACGCCGCGAAGAAAGCGGGGATCGAGATCGTCCATGGATTTTTCGTCGTCGGCAACCCCGACGAGACCGAAGAGGACATGCGGCAGACGTTCGAGTTCGCATCGCGCCTGCCGATCGACACGTTCGGCTTCAACCGCCTCTGCGTCTACCGCGGCACGCCTTTGTGGAAGGAGTACGTGGAGCGCGGCCTCGTCGACGACGAGGCCGACTGGTACAAGTACTTCAAGTGCTCGTCGATCGACCCGACGGTGCTCCCGGGCGAGAAAATCCACGAGATCCGGTCCCGGGAATTGAAGCGTCTGATCGTCTACAAGTTCATCCACTTCCCGCGCCAGGCGTTCACGCTGCTGGGCCGCCTGGCGAAAAACATGCCCTGGCGCGACGTCGTCTACCTCATCATCAAGCCGTTCCTGGGGAAGAAGAGCGGACAGACCAAGGCGGAAGTCATTTCCCGCGCCGTCGAGCACGAGCAGCTCATGAGCGAGGCGGCGGACTTAACGCAAGTGCCCGACGCGGCCCTGGCCGCGATGTCCTCGTCCGCCGACCGGCTCTAGCCTCGGAGTCGCCGCCGGCGACCCCCCCATTGACTCGCAGGGGCCGAGTCGCGAGCCGGACGCCAACGGCATTCAGCTCTTTCCCAGCAGCGCCGTCCAGTGGACGAGCAGCTCCAGAGGCGGCGAACCCGGATCGGCGGATTGGCTGTTGACGAGAAAGCGGCTTCCGTCGGGGGAGACATCGTAGACCCTGTTCTGGTTCAGGAGTTTGAGATTCACCGGGAAGAGCGCCGCCGGCGAGCCCGCGCGAAACGTCCCGTCGGTGACGACGGGAACCGCCATCACCGTGTTGTCGAGGCTCAGATAGAAAAGCTCCTTTCCATCGGGCCGCCAGATGGGGAGACTCCCGCCGGATGTCGAGGCCTGCCACTTCCCGCCCGGACCCGGGAAAGCCTGGACGTAGACCTCGGATCTTCCTGTCTCGTCCGAGTTGTAGGCGACCCATCGGCCGTCCGGCGAGAACCGGCTATTCGCCTGATCCCAGGCCGCTGGCTCTTTTGCGAATGGAGCGACGTGGCGCTCGCCGGCCATGTCGAGGATCCAGATTTGCAAATCCCTCGCGTTGGCCTGGACGACGCCGAAAGAGAGAAAGCGGCCATCGGGAGACCAGTCCTCGGGATGTCGA
>JBDTXY010000289.1:0-4264 GCA_040005945.1 Acidobacteriota bacterium | reverse complement strand
TGGGCAAGGCCACCTAAGCGGGGATCCGCAGAGCCTGTCGCTGTTTCGTGCCGCCGATCTCTCGAGCCTGGGCTCCGTCGCCACACCGGGAATCCTGTTCTTCGCGCCTGCAGCGACGGGATCAACTTCTGGTTGACGTCTCAGAGCGTGCCCGGCCAGCTCGCGCGATTCTGATCGTTCTCACTCGTACGCCCGCCGGTTGATCGTCAGCCGCGTCAGGTAGACCGTCTCGCAGGAGTTGGGGCCTTCGTCGTCGCGGCTCGTGCTGGTGCCCCATCGAAAGCTCGGATCGCTGACGCCCTCCACGTCCACGAGCCAGCCCTCCAGCCGCACGTCGTCGCCCTCGGAGACGCAGCGGACCGCGGTCCGCAGGCGGGCGGTGGCGGGGATGACGTGCGTGTTCGCGGAGTGCGACCCGATCGTGCCCCGATCCAGAGACCCGTCCTTCGTCCTCCAGAAGTAGAAGCGGGAGAACTGGCCGTAGGAAATTCTGCCGGCGTAGGGCGGGCGCAGGATCGGCCCCCAGGCCAGAGCCAGGTCTTCGGGAAGGAGATTCCCGGCTGCGCCAAAGTGATACGCCCGGTCGCCGACGACCCGCGCCGATTCGTCCCAACGGAACCGCGGGATCAGGCGGTACTGGCGGCCGCCCGCGAAGTAGGCAAACGGCGGCTTGTCGTCGGCAACCTGCACCGGCTCAGCGAATGCACCGGGCCGCGGCGCGGCCCGGTGCCGGAGCAGGCGCAGCTCGATCGGGTGCCGCATCGCGACCAGGAGCAGGGCTCCCCCCAACAGAATGGCGACGGTCCGTTGGCGCACTCAGGGATTGTCGCCTGGATCGACGAGAACGCCATCCCGGAACTTGCTTATTGACAATCCGCAGCAGCGGCGGAGGATAATCCGCTCCTTCTCTACCCTCTACCCTCTTCCGATGGTCGATCGTTTGGATGTCACGCGATGGAGGACTCGATGCGCAAGTCTCTGCTCACTGTCCTGACGCTCGCGGCCTTCGCGCTGGCATTGCCCGTTCTCGCGAGCGATCCCCCGAAAGAAGAGCCCAAGGAAAAAAAGCCCGACATCGCCGTGGACATCAACCAGCCGCGCGCCGACGCGCGCAAGCTCGCGTTCGAAACGAGCGAGGGCACCTGGATGTCCGTGGACGTCTCCCCCGACGGCCAAACGCTGATCTTCGACTTGCTCGGCGATATCTATGCGCTCTCAGTCGCCGGCGGAAAGGCCCAGGCGCTGACCTCGGGGCCCGCGTTCGACTCCCATCCGCGCTTTTCCCCCGACGGGAAGTCGATCGCGTTCACCAGCGACCGCAGCGGCATCGAAAACATCTGGACGATGGATGCCGACGGCAAGAACCCCCGCGCCGTCACGTCCGAGAAGGACGCCTACGTCCGCAGCGCCGCCTGGACTCCGGACGGCAACTACGTGATCGCCCGCAAGGAAGACGGAAAGCGCGCCGGCATACCGCCCGTCGAGCTCTGGGTCTTCCACCGCGAAGGGGGCGGCGGCATCAAGCTGACCTCTTCGGACGACGTGAACAACGCCGGCGGCGCGGTCGCTTCGCGCGACGGCCGTTCGATCTACTACGCGGCGCGGGAACGCAAGTTCAACTACGTCGCGGACATGACCGATGGCCTATGGAAGATTCTCCGCTACGACCGCGAGCTGGCCGAAAGCTTTCCGGTCGCGCGGGGATTCGGCGGCGCCGTGCGCCCCGCCATCTCGCCCGACGGCAAGACCCTGACGTACGTCTCGCGGCGCGACAACGGCACCGTCTTAGTCGCGCGCGACCTCGCGTCCGGATCCGAACGGATCCTGGCGAGCGGCCTCACCCGCGATGAGGAGGAAGGCTTCGCGCAAATGGATCTCTGGCCCAACTATGCGTTTTTTCCGGACGGAAAATCGCTGGTCTTCTCCAATCACGGCAAGATCATGCGGCTGGACATGGCCACCGGCGCCATGCGCGAGATCCCGTTCACCGCTTCCGTGGAACAGTGGGTCGCGCCGCGGGTGGCCTGGCAGGAGAAGATCGAGACGGGTCCGGTCAAGGCGCGCATTCTGCGGTGGCCCAATCCCTCACAAGACGGACGCACGCTCGCGTTCGAGGCCTTCGGCCGGGTCTGGCTCCAGGACTTGACCGGCGGGAAGGCGGCGGGTTCGCCCAAGCGCCTGACCAAAGACGACGCGGCGCTCCCGCGCCGGGAATACGCTCCGGCGTTCTCACCCGACGGAAAGTGGATCGCGTACGTGTCGTGGAGCGACGCGGATGGCGGCCAGGTCTGGAAGGCGCCGGCGACGCCGGGAGCCGCTCCGGTCCGGCTCACGAAGTCCGCGGGCCACTACGCCAACCCCGCGTGGTCGCCGAAGGGAGATCGGATCGCGGTGCTGCGGGGCTCGGGCCTGGAGTTCCGGGGGCACCAGCCCGAGGAGGAAGAGTTCTTCGAGGTCGGAGTCCTCGAGGCCGCCGGAGGAGATCCGCGCCCGGTCCTCGCGGTCAAGCTCGGCGGCGGGATGAAGTTCCATCCGCAGGTCTTCTGGAACGCGGACGGGACGCGCCTCTACTACCGCGATCCCATCGAGCCCAAGAAGCCGACGGACGATCCCAAGAACGATCTGGTCTCGGTGCGCCTGGACGGCACGGACCGCCGGCGGCTGCTCCGGTTCCCGGCCGTGGACGACATCGTGCCGTCTCCCGACGGGCAGTGGGTCGTGTTCACGTCGCGCGACAACGTGTACGTGACCGCGCTGCCCGGAATTCTGACGAAGGAACCTCCGGAGGTCAGCCTGAAGGAGGGAGCCGTGCCCGTGTATCGCCTGTCGGACGACGCCGGCGGCTACGTCCATTGGTCCGACGGCGGCCGCACGATCACGTGGGCGCTAGGCAACACGCTGTACCGCCTCCCGCTGACGGGGGCCCTGGAATTCGCCCGGGAACAGCGGCGCAAGGCCGAGGAGAAGGAAAAGAAGGAAGCGGCGGCCAAGAAGGACGCCCCGGACAGCGAGAAGGAGAAGGAGCAGAAAGAAAAGGAGAAGGTCCAGGACGCCCGCGTCCCCACGGCCGAGACGATCGCGATCACGCTGACCGCGCCGCGCGCGCACCCCGAGGGCTCCTACCTCATGCGCGGCGCCCGCGTCGTGACGATGAAGGGCGACGAGATCCTGGAGCACGCGGACATCCTGGTCTCCGGCAACCGCATTGCCGCGGTCGGCGCCGCTGGCAGCGTCCAGGCGCCGGCGGGGACGCGCAGCTTCGACGCAACGGGCGAGACCGTGATCCCCGGCTTCATCGACACGCACGCGCACCTGCACTACTCGGGGTTCGAGCTCTTCCCGGAGACCAAGTGGGAGTACGTGGCCAACCTGGCCTACGGCGTCACCACGGTCTATGACCCTTCCGCGCCGTCCCTGGACGTGTTCGCGCAGGGCGAGCAGGTCGAGGCGGGGCTGATGACCGGCCCGCGCGTGTACTCGTCGGGCGACGTGCTCTACGGCGGGCAGCAGGAGGACGTGTTCGCCGAGGTCAACAACCTCGACGACGCCAAGCACCAGGTCCGCCGCATGAAGGCCTACGGCGCGCGGATGATCAAGGTCTACCAGCAGCCGCGCCGGTCGCAGCGGATGTACTTCGCGCAGGCCTGCCGCGAGGAGCACATGCTCCTGACGGCGGAGGGCGCGGGCGAGCTGCAGACCGACATGACGATGGCGATGGACGGCTTCACGGCGTGGGAGCACGCGCTCCCGGTGGCACTCGGAAAGGACATCGTCCAGTTCGTCGCGAAGACCGGCACCTTCTACACGCCCACTCTGCTGGTCGCGTACGGCGGCCCCTGGGGCGAGCAGTACTTCTGGCAGACGCACAACGCCCACGACGATCCCAAGCTCAACCGGTTCACGCCGCACGACGTGATCGACGCGAAGGCGCGGCGCTATCCCTGGATCTGGCCGTCCGAGTACAGCTTTCCGACCGTCGCGACCGGCGTTGCCGACGTGCTGCGCGCGGGCGGCAACGTGTCGCTGGGAGCCCACGGGCAGGTGCAAGGCCTGGGTCCGCACTGGGAGATCTGGGCGATGGCGGGCGAGGGCGGGCCCGCCAAGGGGTCAGCCATGACGCCGATGGAGGCGCTGCGCGCTTCGACAATCCTGGCGGCCGACAAAATCGGGTTTGCGCCGGATCTGGGATCGATCGAAGCGGGCAAGCTCGCCGACTTCGTCGTGCTCGACGCCAGTCCGCTGGACGACATTCACAACACGGCCA